>JANNDM010000123.1:0-2506 GCA_031387725.1 Verrucomicrobiota bacterium
CGCCATGCGCTTGGCGGAGCGCGAAGCGGCGAGCGTCAGCGGCAGAAAGACAATCTTCAGGGCCAGGGTGGTGATGACGATGGCCCAGCCCCAGCTCGGCACGATGGAGTGCACCCAGGTCATGATGGTCAGCAGCAGCGGAGCGAAGAAGCCGGAGAAGAAAACTTTCCCAAAGCCGCTGTTGAACTGCATGACGTCGCTTTCGTGGTGCTTGAAGACGTCGAGATTGGAGAGGCGCTTGTATTCCTTGGGGCCGGCGTAGTAGTTGGCGCCGAAGGTTGTGCTCGCCCCGGCCGCGAGGGGCTTCAGGTCGAACTGGGCATAGGCAGTGATCCCGTAGGCGCTGCGATCCTCGGGCGGCAGCAGCGGGCTGACCTTCACGCGCTCGATCCGCACGCCGGCGCCGGGCTGGTCGGGCGTGAGGAGCAGGGTGAAGAACTGGTTCTTGACCGAGGCCCATTGGATGGCGGCCGGCTTGTCGAGAAAGGCGGGTGGCGGCGCCGAGCTGAAGAAGCCGCCGCTGGCCAGCGCATCGCGCTGGACGAATTCCGCACTGTCGCCGTTGTAGTAACCCGCGTTGAGGTAGATGCCGGTGTCGGTCTCGCTTAACGGGATAGCGGTGCCGAGGTTGAAGACCGCGCGGGGCAGCGCGAGCGGCGCGTCGCTCAGGTTGCGGAACGTGGTTTCATGCCGGAGCTGGTAGTCGTCGAGACCGGGCGTCTTGGCCAGCGAGTAGCGGCGGGTGACCTCGAGGTTGTGGGCGATGGCGCGGTAGACCACCTCGGTGGCGGACTGCGCCACGAGGATGTAGGCGACATGGCGGTCGGCGCCGGGAAAGTCGGCGAGACTGAGCGCCGGCACGGCTTGATGGGCGTTGAGCGTGTAGCGGTCGGCGGAAGGTTCGCCCCTCACCCCGAGCTGTGCGGACTTCTTCAGGAGGGCGATGGAGTCGATCGCACCGCCGTGGCTGGTGAATTTCACCGCAATGAACTCGTTGGCGAGGGTGACAAACTCCGCCGGCGCCATGGTGGCGGCGGGCGAGGCGCTGAGGGTGGCGTCGCTTGGCGAGCTGGCCGGGCCGGCGACCGGCGCCTGGTTCGTCGCCAGCGGGCTG
Organism: Verrucomicrobiota bacterium; assembly: GCA_031387725.1. Classification (GTDB taxonomy): domain Bacteria; phylum Verrucomicrobiota; class Verrucomicrobiia; order Opitutales; family Opitutaceae; genus Lacunisphaera. The sequence goes on from JANNDM010000123.1 coordinate 1,115, forward strand.
CCGCTGGTGGAGGTGGCGGCCGGGGGCCGGACCGGTTGCTGCGGCGCATAACGCGCGCTGAAGTAGAAACTCGCCATGGCGGCGACGAGGAGCAACACCCCGATGATCGTGTTCTTTTTGTCCATGAAAATTGTGATTAGACGGCGGAAACTTTCGTGCAGACGGGGCGCGCGCGCGGCGGCACCGGATCCTCGCCGCCGGGATGCCACGGGCCGCACTTGGCGAGCCGGCGCAGCGTGAGGCCGGTGCCGACAAGGAAGCCGTGCTCCGCCAGCGCCCCGCGGGCGTAATGCGAGCAGGTCGGCGCGAAGCGGCAGCCACCAGTCGGATCGAGCACCACCAGCGCGGGGGACACCGTGCGCTGGTAAACCCAGACCAGGCCGCTCGCAACGCGGGCGGGAAGTTGGATGAAGGTGGGGCGGTCAGGCATCAGGCGGGTGGGAGGAAGAGTTTGTGGCAGACGTCGGCGAATTTTTTTTCCACTTCGGCGAATTCAAGGCGGAGCACGGCGGCGCGGGCGGTGAGAATGAGGTCGAGGCCGGGCGGCACAAGGGCCTGGTGCTTGCGGTAGATGGCGCGGAGGCGGCGTTTGGCGCGGTTGCGGTGGACGGCGTCGCCCACGGAGGCCCGGGAAGCGACGACCCCGACCCTCGCGGGTGCCGGCGGCACCGAACCCGGGCGCGGGGCCCAAGTCAGGAGAAAGGCCCCGCAATCGAGGCGGCGGCCCTGCTCGCGAACGGCGAGGAAATCGGCGTTGCGCCGCAGGCGTTGCCCGGCGCGCAAGTTCATCCTCAAACGACGGTCAGGCGCTTGCGACCCTTGCGGCGGCGGGCGGCGAGGACTTTGCGGCCACCGCGGGTGGCCTTGCGGGCGCGGAAACCGATCTTGCGGGCGCGTTTCTTGCGGTGCGGGCGGAATGTAGGCTTCATGGTTGTATAGGGAAAAGAGGGTCAGGTTCGCGGGGCGGGCCGGGGGGTGTCAAGCGAGAGGTTTCCGCCAAAACCGCCCGGCCGCAAGCCCCGGGTCGTTACAAAAAGCGCCGTCATTGCGAGGAGCCCGGCGACGAAGCAATCCAGCTGGATCGCCACGGCCCCCGGGCGGGCCTCGCGATGACAAACGATTGCGAACTCGCGTCTGCCGGCCGCTGTGAACAGCCTGCGCACAATTAGTTTTTGCGTTCGGGCGCGGCGACCGCGACCTTGGGCGCGTGCCCGACCCATGCCGTCAACCGACCCCTTCACCGGAAGAGACACCTGCCTCACCGGCTCCCGCCTCCCCGCTCGGGAAGGATGGGCCGCTGTTCTGGACGGTCACCGGCAACGACTTCGGGCGCTCGATCAGCTGGGCCAAGCGGCAGCCCAATGCGCTATCGCAACAGATAAAGACCGCACT
>JANNDM010000140.1:0-9964 GCA_031387725.1 Verrucomicrobiota bacterium
CTGCCGTCGGGTCCGCTGCACGACGCGGCCGAGACCTGCGGCGCGGGCGTGCCGACGGTGATGATGTTTGTGCAAAGCCTGCACGGCATCAGCCACAACAAGATCGAGGACACGAAGGAGGAGCACCTGGAGTTGTGTGTCGCGGCGTTCGACAAGCTCGCGAGCAAGGCGCTGGCGTGGGTGGCGGCGCAGCGGTGAGTTTCCGAAACGCGAATGGCACGCAACGTTCCCCCGGGCCTCCACACCATTCGCGGCATCATGGGGGTGTGCCATCTGCTGGTGGACGAACAAGGTGAGGCGGTGCTGCTCGACACGGGGCTGGTGGGGGAGCCGCCGCAGATCCGCTGGCTGCTCCGGCGGCTCGGGTTGGGCCCTGAATCCATCAAGGCCATTTTGCTCACCCACGGTCATCTGGATCATGCGGGCAATCTCGCCTGGGCCAAACGCTGGACGGGGGCGCTGATCTACGCCCATGTCGCCGAGCAGGCGCATATCGACGGCGTCTATCCCTACACCGGCCCGGCCCGCTGGTGCGGGCGGTTGGAACGGATCGGTCACGATGTTTTGAATTACCGGCCGGCGAAGATCGACCGCTTCATCGCCGACGGCGACGAACTGCCGTTTTGGGGCGGACTGCGCGTGGTGCATCTGCCGGGACACACGGTGGGCCACTGCGGGTTCTTCAGCACCAAGCACCGCCTGCTTTTCAGCGGTGACCTGTTCGCCAGCTACTTTTTCAACGTCCACCTGCCGCCGCCGATCCTCAACAGCGAGCCGCGGCTGATTCCGGGCAGCCTGCGCCGCGCGCGGGAACTGGACTCGCAGCTGATCGTGCCGCAACACTACGATGTGCTCGACGGTGCGCTCCACCGGCGGCGTTTTTTAGCGCTGTGCCGGCGCGTGCTGCGGGATTAGCGGCGGAACAGGGATTGAGGGTGGAACGCGCTGACCCCAGCGCGTTTTCGGACGCAAGAAGCGCGTTGAGGTCAACGCGCTCCACCTCAAGACACGAGCTAACCGGTGAAAAATTTGCTGATTTTCTGAAGGGTTGAAACAAGGCGGTCGATTTCGGCCTCGGTGTTGTAGAGGTAGAAACTGGCGCGGGAGGTGGAGCTGAGGCCGAGTTTTTTCATCAGCGGCTGGTTGCAGTGGTGGCCACCGCGCAGTGCGACGCCTTCCTGGTCGGCCATGGTCACGACGTCGTGGGCATGCACGCCCTTGAGGTCGAAACTGACGACCCCGCTGCGATGGTGCGCCGGGCCGAGGATGCGGATGCCCGGGACCTCGGCCTTCAGCCGGGCGTAGGCGAGGGCGGCGAGTTTCTCGTCGTGCGCCGCGATGGCTTTGCGGCCGAGGTCGTCGAGATAATCCATGGCGCGGGCGAGCGCGATGACGTCGGCGATGTTGGGCGTGCCGGCCTCGAACTTGGCGGGGACGGGGGCCCATTTGCTTTCAAAATACTCGACGCTGGAAATCATGCTGCCGCCGCCGCGGTAGGGCGGCATGGCGTCGAGCAGGGCCTTGCGGCCGTAGAGCAGGCCGACCCCGGTCGGGCCGCACATCTTGTGACCGGAGACGGCGAGGAAGTCGCAACCCATGGCGCGGACATCGAGCGGCAGGTGCCCGGTGCTCTGCGCGGCATCGACGAGGGTGAGCGCGCCGACTTTCCTGGCCGCGGCGCAGAGGTCGGCGGCGGGATTGATGACTCCGAGGGTGTTGGAGACGTGGATGAACGCGAAAATCTTCACGTCGGGCGTGAGCACCTTGTCCAGTTGGGCCAGATCGAGCAGGCCGGTGTCGCCGGGAACGATCGGCAGATAGCGAAGCTTGGCGCCCGTGCGGCGGGCGAGGAGCTGCCACGGCACCATGTTGGAATGGTGCTCCATCTCGGTGAGCAAAATGACGTCGCCCTTTTTCAGGTTCTCATCGCCCCAGGCGTTGGCGACGAGGTTGATGCCGTCGGTAGTGCCGGCGGTGAAGACGATCTCGCCGGGCTCGGCGGCATTGATGAATTTCGCGGCGCGTTCACGGGCCTTCTCGTAGGCATCGGTGGCGCGCATCGACAGCGTGTGGATGCCGCGGTGGACGTTGGCGTTGTCGCGCTGGTAGTAATGCACGAGTGCATCGATGACGCATTGGGGCTTCTGCGTCGTGGCGGCGTTGTCGAGATAGACCAGCGGCTTGCCGTTGACCTGCTGGTCGAGGATCGGGAAATCGGCGCGGAGATTTTTCCAGGCGGCGTTCATTAGTCGGAGGGTTTCTCGGTCGTGACCCGCCTTCGCTCCGCAACACGGAGCTACGGCGAGGCGAGCCGGGTTAATCAGAAGGTTTCTCAGTGGTTACGGTTTGGGCGTCGCCCTTGGCGGCGTTGAGGGCGGCGTGCCATCCGAGCGTGGCGCACTTGATACGGGCGGGAAACTGGTGGACGCCGGCGAGCGCGGCGAGGTCGGACATGTCGTCCTCGGCGACCAGGCCGGTCGTGACCATCTTGTGCAGGCCGGCGTAGATGGCCCCGGCCTCGGCGATGGTCTTGCCCTTGAGGTTGACGGTCATGAGCGAGGTGCTGGCCTGCGAGATGGCGCAGCCACTGCCTTGGAAACTGACGTCGGCAATGCGGTCGCCGTCGAGCCTGACATAGACGGTGATCTGGTCGCCGCACATCGGGTTGTTGCCGGAGCCGACGCGGTTGGCGGTGGGCAGGACCGAGTAATTCCGCGGGCGGCGGTTGTGGTCGAGGATGACGGACTGGTAGAGCTCGGTGAGGTCGTGCATCGGCCGGAAAGTGAAGGGCAGAGGCTACGCCGGAGCGGCGGTTTGGCAAACAGAGTTTGGGGGATAGGGCGGTAGGGCGGAGCGGCCCGCTCCGCCGCGGCGCACCGGCCCGGTGCGCCCTACCCGGCCGGTGGCATGGGCGGGGCGGTCAAGCCCGTGGGCGGGGGCACCACCTCGAGGACGCGGGCGATGAGCTTGCGCACCCGGACCACACCGACGATGCGACGGCTGGTCAGGTCGGCGACGACGGGGAGGGTCTTGAAGCCATGCTCGCGAAAAGCGGACGCCGCAATGAGGGCGCTGTCGGTGGCAGCCAGCGCGGTGGGGTTCTTCATCATGAATTCACCGAGGGGGGTCTCGGGCTTCACGCCGCTGTTCTGGGCCCGCAGCAGATCAGTCAGGGTGATCATGCCGTCAAGCCGGGCACCGTCGGGGGAGACAAAGAAAAAATCGGACGGATGCCGGGCGAACTGGTGGGTGACCTCGAAAAGGGAGTCGGTCGGCTTCAGCAGCGGGGTGGGGGCGGGCTCGATGAATTCCGCGAGAGTGAAATCGCGCAGGGCGGCGAGCACGGCGGGGCGTTCCTGCCAGGCGGCGGAGGAGCGGCGGGTGATGGCGGCGGTGAGGGCGGCACGCAGCGGCGCGAGGGACTTGGAGATGGTGGTGAAGACATTCCGGCCCATGACCACGACCTCGACCGGGGTGCGGGCGCGGACGGAGGCAGCGCGCGGCTGGTTGTTGATCAACGCGGCCTCGCCGAAGAAATTGCCGGTGCCGAGCGTGGCGATGACTTCGCCCTCGGGCTTCTCGGGCGAAGCGCGCACGATCTCCACCTCGCCCTGTTCGATGACGTAGAAGCCGGAAGGAGGTTCACCTTGCTTGATGATGTAGTCCCCCGGCTCGTAATGGGCGTGCGAGACGCGCTCGGTGACGTCGGTCTTGATGCAACTGAGGTCGCGCGGGAAAATCAGCAGCCAGGCCCAGTCGAAGCCCACCTGCACGCGGCGCGACCACGACGGAAGTTTGAAAAGGTAGACACCGCGCCAGGCGAACCAGGCGAGGAAACCGGAGAGCTTGACGCCCATCATCTCGGCCACGGCGCTGTGGCCGCCGATGGAGCAGAGCTGGCCGAGCACCTTGAAGGAGAACGGGCGGGTCGCCTCACCCCGGAGGACACGGGAGATGTTGTCGGCGCACTGCCGGCCCTGGCGCTCGGCGAATTGGCCGGTGGGCGGCGAGGGCTGGCCGTCGTGGGCGTTGCGGATGTTGGCGCAGTCGCCGACGGCCCAGGCGTTGGTGCGGCCACGCAGGCGCATGTCGGGTTCGGTGAGCACCCGCCCCTTTTCCTTGGGCGAGTCGAGCCGGTCCACCACGGGGGCAATGGTGCTGCCGATGGTGCAGACGATGGTGCCGCCGCGGACAAAATCACCCTTCAGGCCCACGCCCTCGCCGGTGGCGAGCATCACGCGGGCATTAAGCTTCATCGTGACGCCGGCTTTTTCCATTTTCTTCCGGGCGAACTCGCGGAGCTGCGGACTGATCTCGGGCAGCAGCTGGTCGCGTGAATGGATGAGCGTGACGGTCACATCCTCAGCGCGGATGTTGGAATAGAAACGCAGGCTGGAGCGGACAAGGTCGTTGATCTCGCCGGCGGTCTCGACGCCGCTGTAGCCGCCGCCGACGACGACGAAGGAGAGATACCAGCGGCGTTTGACCGGGTCGTCGCAGACCTCGGCCTTTTCCATCGAGGAAAGGATATGGGTGCGCAGGACGGCGGCGTCACCGACGGTCTTCAGCGGGAAGGCATGGTCCGCCATGCCAGGCACAACGTTGAGGTTGGAAATGTTGCCGCAGGCGATGATGATCTGGTCGTAGTCGAGATGGCGTGGCTGGCCGTCGTGGCTCTCGTATTCGATCCGGCTGGCGTTCAAGTCGACGCTCTTGACCTCCTCGGTGCGGCACTGGACGACCGGAAGGAGCTGGCGCAGGGGCACGATCACATCATCAAGGCTCAGGGAGGAGCCGACGGCGTCGGCCAGCAGCGGACTGAAGACGAGATGGTTTTCCTTGTTGAAGAGCACCAGTTCGGTATCGCCGCCGCGTTGGTGGGAGGACAGGGTCTGGGCGCACTTCACCCCGCCAAAGCCTCCACCGATGATGACAATGCGTTTTGTGGGCATGGGGGGGGTGCGAGGCCAGTGTGCCCGGGCCTATTCCCAAAGCAATACGCGGTTGCGGGAAGGAGAGGGGGGAATGACTCGCTTCGCTCGGGGCTGCGCCCCAAAGCCTGCGGCTTTGTCTCTATCCCTCCCTTGCTGCGCTGCGCGTCTGCCGTGCCGTTGCGCGGCCCGCCGCCAGTCCGGCTCCGCCGGATTGGCGGAGAGGGGGGGATTCGAACCCCCGATACCTTGCGGTATACGCGCTTTCCAAGCGCGCGCAATCGACCACTCTGCCACCTCTCCGTATCCGCGAAAGGGTCGAGTTAAGTTAATAGTCGCTGGGTCGGTCAACGGAAATTCCCCGCCGGAAAATTTCTCCGCAATACGGCCGAAACCGCCTTGCTTGGAGGGGGCGGGGTGGTAGCTTGGGTCGATTTTTTACACACCAATGGTCAACGCCAACCCAGAGCTAGCCTATAACAGTAAAATCGAGGGTGACATCACCGTCACCCGGGCCGATGCCGCGATCAATTGGCTGCGGACAAACTCCATGTGGCCGATGCCGATGGGCCTGGCCTGCTGCGCCATCGAGCTGATGGCTTCGGCCGCGAGCCGGTTCGACATCGCCCGCTTCGGCGCCGAGGTCATGCGCTTCTCGCCCCGTCAGTCCGACTGCATGATCGTGGCCGGCACCGTCACCTACAAGATGGCTCCGGTGGTCCGCCGCATCTATGACCAGATGGCCGCCCCGAAGTGGGTCATCGCCATGGGCGCCTGCGCCAGCTCGGGCGGCATGTATCGGAGTTACGCCACCCTCCAGGGCGTCGACCGCATCGTGCCGGTGGACGTCTACGTCAGCGGCTGCCCGCCGCGCCCGGAAGCCCTGCTCGACGCCCTGATGAAACTGCAGACCAAGGTTCGCGGCGAGCGCTCCCTTTCGAAACTCTTCCGCGCCTGACCCCTTCGCTGCCGCGCATGACCACCGACGTCGACCTTCCGACCGCCGTTAGCCAGAAATTTCCCTCGGCTGGACCGCGCCCGAGCCTCGATTGTCCGGCCTTCAACGTCCCGACCGGTGACGTCCTCGCCCTGCTGCAGCACCTGCGCGATGCCCAGGGCTACGACTTTCTGATGGACGTGACAGCGATCGACTGGAGCGTCGAGCAATCCCCGCGCTTCACCGTGGTCTGGCATCTCTATTCGAGCACGAAACACACCTACGTCCGCGTCGCGGCCAACTGCCCGTCCGACACGGAGCCCGCCATGCCGTCCTCCACCGGTTTGTGGGCCGGCGCCGACTGGCACGAACGCGAGACCTACGACATGTTCGGCCTCAAGTTCACCGGCCACCCCGACCTGCGCCGGATCCTGATGTGGGATGCCTATCCGTATTTCCCGCTCCGCAAGGAATTCCCGCTCGCCGGTCTGCCGACCGAGATGTCTGATGCCGACATCAACGCCGAGATCGGGGTCGGCGTCATCTCCGCCCCGATGGCCGGCGGCCCCTTCGTGGCCACCCCCGGAGAGCCCATGAGCGCCGCCGAGCCGCGCGCCAAGGACGAGGCTTGGAACGAAAAGCGCGAGAAACCCGAGTAACATGACCACCGATTTTTCCTTTTCCGATGCCGCCGCGAAGACGGCGACCGCTCGTCCTGAGCCTGTCGAAGGGCTCCCCCAGGAGTTCGACGCGGAGAAAATGTCGCTCTCGATGGGCCCGTCGCACCCGTCGACGCACGGGGTGTTGCGCATCCAGTTCGAACTCGATGGCGAGGTCGTGACCAAGGCGGACCCGGTAATCGGCTATCTGCACCGCGGGGACGAGAAGATTGCCGAGAACATGACCTACAACCAGTTTGTGCCCTACACGGACCGGCTGGACTACCTCGCCCCGCTCGCGAACAACATGGCCTACGCCATCGCGGTCGAGCGCCTCGCCGGTCTCGAGGTTCCGGCCCGCTGCCAGGCCATCCGTGTGCTCACGGCAGAGATGGCGCGCGTCTCGTCGCACCTGATGGGTCTCGGCGCCTACGGCATCGATGTCGGTGCGTGGACGGTGTTCATGTATTGCTTCGAGGAGCGCGAGAAACTCTACAAGCTCTTCGAGGAACTCACCGGCGCCCGCTTCACCACCAGTTACACCCGCATCGGCGGCCTGCAGCGCGACGTCCCGGCCGGCTGGACGGACAAGGTCGACAAGTTCTGCGACCAGTTCCTGCCGATCCTCGAGGAGATCCTCGGCCTGCTCTCGCGCAACAAGATCTTCCTCGACCGCACCGTCGATATCGGTGTCATCTCCAAGGCCGACGCCATCGCCTACGGCCTCTCCGGCCCGAACCTCCGCGGTTCCGGTGTGCCCAACGACCTGCGCAAGGACCGGCCCTACTCCGGCTACGAGCAATACGAGTTCGAGGTGCCGGTCGGCTCCAAGGGCGATTGCTATGACCGTTACCTCTGCCGCGGCGAGGAGATGAAGCAGTCGGTCCGCATCATCAAGCAGGTCGTGAAAAACTTTCCCGGCGGCGACTGGTATGCGAAGGATGCGCGCAAGATTTTCGCTCCGCCGAAGGACAAGGTGCTCACCTCGATGGAAGAGTTGATCAATAATTTCATGATCGTGACCGAGGGCCCGCAGATGCCGGCCGGCGAGGTCTATTTCGAGGCCGAGAACCCGAAAGGCGTGCTCGGTTTCTACATCGTGAGCAAGGGCGGCGGCGTGCCCTACCGCCTGAAGATCCGCAGCCCCTCGTTCTGCAACCTGTCCATCCTGCCCAAGCTCTGCGTCGGCAACATGATCTCCGACGTCGTCTCCATCCTCGGCTCGCTCGACTTCGTCATGGGCGAGTGCGACCGCTGATATTCCGTGTCGATGAAACTGAAACCCGCCACGCTCCAGCAGATCGACGAGGTCATCACCCATTACCCGGTGATGCGCAGCGCGGTGCTGCCTCTCCTGCATCTCATCCAGGAGGACGCGGGTTGGATTTCAACCGAGGCCATCGAGTGGGTCGCGCAAAAACTCGAACTGCAGCCGATCAACGTCTACGAGGTGGTGACGTTCTACCCGATGTTCCGGCAGAAGCCGATCGGTCGCCGGCACATCAAGGTCTGCCGCACGCTCTCCTGCGCGCTGACCGGCGGCTACCAGGTCTGCGACCGGTTCCAGAAGGAATTTGGCTGCCATCCCGGAGAGGTATCGGCCGACGGCGAGGTGACGATTGATTTTGTTGAGTGCCTGGCGAGTTGCGGCACCGGCCCGGTGGTCATGATCGACGACGACCTCCACGAGAAAGTCGATGCCGCCAAGGTGAAAGCCTTGAGCGACCAAATCAGAACGGCGGCCGCGCGCCCCCCAGCTTCATGAAAAAATACCGCATTCTACAGGTTCCGCCGATCCGGTTCGGCATTGTCCTCGGGCTCATCAACGGCGTCATCGGCATGATCGTCGCGCCCGTCCTGCTGCTCACGCTCGGTGCCGCCGCCACGGCGGCTGACCTGATGCTGGCGCCGAAGTTGCTCGGCATCCCGTGGCTCTTCGCCGGAGCCGGCGCGCTGTTCATGCCGTTCATCCATGCCGTCGGCGGTTTCGTGGTCGGCGTGCTGCTCGCCATGATCTACAACTTCGCCGCCCGCTGGACCGGCGGCATCGAGATCGTGCTCGACGACAAATCCTGATCCTGGCTACTGGCCCCTTCACTCTCACTTTCACTTCCGCAATGCCCGCTCCGTCCCAACGCCGCCTGATCTTCGCTCACATCGACGAGCCCGGCTACACGCCTGACCTCGCCTGCTACCGCCGGCACGGCGGCTACGAGGTCATGAAGAAGGCGTTTGGGCGGAAACCCGAGGAGCTGATCGACGAGGTCAAGAGGTCCGGCTTGCGCGGCCGGGGCGGCGCGGGTTTCCCCTGCGGCGTCAAGTGGACGCTGGTCGACCGCAAGAGCGGCAAACCGATCTACCTCATCGTCAACGCCGACGAGTCCGAGCCCGGCACCTTCAAGGACCGCTATATCATCCACCAGGATCCGCACCAGCTGATCGAGGGCACCATGATCTCCTGTTTCGCGAACAACGTGAAGCAGGCCTATATCTACATCCGCGGCGAGATGCCGCACGGCGCCCGCCTTCTGGAAAAAGCCATCGCCGAGGCGCGCGCGGCCAATCTCGTCGGCCAAAACATCCTCGGGTCGAATTATTCCTGCGACCTCTTCGTCCATCGCGGTGCCGGCGCCTACATCTGCGGCGAGGAGACCGGCTTGATCGAGTCGCTCGAGGGCAAGCGCGCCCACCCGCGCATCAAGCCGCCGTATTTCCCGGCCGTCCTTGGCCTCTACCAGTGCCCGACGATCGTCAACAACGTCGAGACGCTGTGCCACGTGAAACACATCGCCGACATGGGCGGCGAGGCCTACACGAAGATCGGCACGCCGAACAACTCCGGCACGCGCATCTTCTGTGTCTCCGGTCAGGTGCAGCAGCCGGGCTATTACGAGTTCGAGGCCGGCAAGATCACGCTGGGCCAGTTGCTTCACGAGGTCTGCGGCGGCCCGCTCCCGGGGCGCACGTTCAAGGCCGTCATCCCCGGCGGTTCCTCCGCCAAGGTCCTGCGCTTCGGTGAACGCTACAAGGGCAAGCGCAAGGCCGGCACCGAGATGGTGGACTACGACTGGGGCGTTGAGGATGTCCCGATGGACTTCGATTCGCTCGGCATGATTGGCACCATGGGCGGCTCCGGTGGCGTCATCGTGATGGACGACTCGGTCAACATGGTCGAGGCGCTGGCCAACATCAACGCGTTCTACTCCCACGAGAGCTGCGGCCAGTGCACGCCCTGCCGCGAAGGCTCGCTGTGGATGAAGAAGATCACGACCCGCATGGTCCACGGCGAAGCCCGTGAAGCGGACGCCGCCTTGCTCAAGGGCGTGGCCGACCAGATCCCCGGTCGCACCATCTGCGCCTTCGGCGAGGCCTGCTCGTGGCCGACCCAGAGCTTCCTCGCGAAGTTCGGCGACGAGTTTAAAAACTACCCCACCACG
>JANNDM010000217.1:0-1537 GCA_031387725.1 Verrucomicrobiota bacterium
GACCAGCTGACCCAGCTCGCGCCGATCTTCACCCGCACCAAGCACATGCTGGGCGACGACTTCACCATGCTCGATGTCGCCATCGCGCCGCTGCTCTGGCGCCTGGACCGCTACGGCATCAAGCTCGGCAAGCCCGCCGCGCCGCTGATGAAATACGCCGAGCGCATCTTCTCGCGTGCCGCGTTCATCGAGGCGCTCACGCCCTCCGAAAAGGTGATGCGAAAGTAAGACGAGACCCAGACGGTCGCCCAGTGGCCAACGCCGAAATACCCACCAAGCCGTACCTGCTGCGCGCGCTCTACGAGTGGTGCGTGGACAATGGCTACACCGCGCACCTCGCGGTGAAAGTGGATTCGCGCTCGCAGGTGCCCTCCGAATACGTACGCAACGGCGAGATCACGCTGAACGTCTCGCCCAGTGCCGTGCACAAGCTGCAGATGGGCAACGAGCTGATCGAATTCTCGGCGCGCTTCGCCGGCGTCGCGCGGCAGATCTCGGTACCTGTGGCCGGCGTATATGCGCTCTATGCGCGCGAGACCGGGCAGGGCATGACCTTCGAAGTCGAGGCCGGCAAGCCCGCAGTCCAGTCCGAGGCCGAGAAGCAACCCGCGAACGGCGGCTCGTCCAATGAATCGGGTCCCGTCGCGTTGCCGGCACCGACAGGAGCCGCACCCACGGAACCCACCAAGCCCACCGGCGGCAAGCCTCAGCTGCGCCGCATCAAGTAGTAGACTCTCCTCCGCAGGGCCGGCTTAGCTCAGTTGGTAGAGCAACGGTTTTGTAAACCGAAGGTCGGCGGTTCGATCCCGTCAGCCGGCACCATTCAGGCACACCCAAATGAAGACCTTGTCTGCCGCGATATTCTGGAGCGCCTTGCTTCTATGCGGCGCCGCGGCTGCGCAGGGAAACAAGGGTGCCGCACCCAGCGATGAATGGAAGGCGCTGAACCAGGAAGCAGCGAACCTGTTTTTCGAGGGCAAGTTCGACGCCGGCGCGGTGGCGGCAAGGAAGGCGCTCGAAATGGCGGAACGCGAGCACGGCCCCAATCACCCCTCGGTCGCGGCCTCGCTCAACCGGCTGGCGGAGATATTGAGGGCACAGGGCCAGCTCGCGGCGGCCGAACCATTGTACAAACGGTCGCTCGCGATCAGGGAGGGCGCCCGCAACCCCGATCCATCCGCACTCAGCCAGTCGTTCAACAATCTGGCGCAGCTCTACATGTCGCAAGCCCAGTATGCGGCGGCCGAACCCCTGTTCAAACGCGCGTTGGAAATAAGAGAGAAGACACTCGGCGCCGAACATCCAGACGTGTCCTCTACGCTCAGCGGCCTGGCCGACCTCTATCTGGCGCAGGGAAAATTCGCCGAGGCTGAAGTTCTGTACAAACGTTCCCTCGCGATCCGGGAAAAGGTCATGGCCCCGGGTCCCTCCCAACCGGCCCTGTCCGGCTTCCAGGCCGCCTCTTCAGTCAACCAGCTGGCCGCCACACTGATCGGTCTGGCGGCGACTTTCCGGGAGCAGGGCCGGTACGAAGAGG
>JANNDM010000205.1:0-3619 GCA_031387725.1 Verrucomicrobiota bacterium
GATGATGATGATGATGGAGCGCGCCGGCTGGGCCGCCTTGCCGCCACTCTGCACCGCAGTCAACCGACTGGTGATGGCCAAATCGCTCGCGCGTGGTCTGATGACGGTCGCGTAAATCCCCTCGACCAAAAGGATGGCAAAGATCAGCCCGAGGTTTGGGACCAGGAAATCCAGGGAAAAAATCCCCTTGTTTCGTGCAGCCATGGTTCTAGGATGGGGTTAGCTGGTAGGACACTCTCGTTGGGGGATAGCAGTTGCCAGTCAAAAATGCCCTGCAAAAAAATATTGGCGGAAATCATAGTTGGATTTGTGAATATCGCCAATCTGACTTATTTATTCCCGACCAGTCCCGGTTCCACTTCCCCACTTTAATGGCGCGCACGCTGCACATTTCCTCCCGGTATCAGCAATTCATCAGCGGCATATTGGCGATTGTGTTGGCGGGAGCCAGCGGTTGTGCGGTGGCACCATCCAAAACCGTTACAGGTGCGGGCACCGGGGCCGGGGCCGGCGCGGTGGTGGGCGGCGTCGCGGGCAGCGCCAGCGGCAACACGAGCCAGGGGGTGCTGGCCGGGGCCGCCGCGGGCGCCATCATCGGCGGCCTGATCGGGCTCGGCCAGGAATTCAAGGAACGAAAGGAACAGGAGCGTCTCGCCCAGGAGCGCGCCTACCAGCAGGATTTGTCGAAGAAACGCTCCGAAGAGGCCAAAGCGAAGGCGGAGATGGACGAGGAGCTGGCTGTTTCCCAGGGTTTCCGTATCTCCGACATGGAATTGAATGAGGCGCAAAAAAAGGTGGATGATGCCAATGGCCGCCTCGCCAAACTCCGCGAAGAGCGCAACGCCGCACTGTCCAAAAAGAAAGCACTGGACGAGGCGCAGGAGAAGTTGCTCACGACCGAGGCCGAGGTCGCCCGGCTGGAGGAAGAACTGGCTCGCCTGCGCGGCGAAAAGCCCGCCGACCCGGCTGCTGAAAATCAATCTACCCCGTCCAAAACGCCCAAAACCTAGCCCCAATCTTTCCCGCATCCCCAACCCACTCCCGGAGGTCGAACATGAAACCCCAGTTCGTTTCCTTGCCCGTCAAAGCGCCAATCCTTTTGGTCCTACCCCTTCTTTTCGGTGGTTGCTCCACCACCTATGTCGTACAGGTGGATGCCATCAGCCAGGCCGCCCAAGTCGCCCAGAATGAGACCCTCCCGGCCCTGCCCCAATCTTACGAAATCCGCACAAACAATCCGAAGATGGACGAAGGCAGCTTGCGGTATAAGGAGGTCGCCGGCTATGTGAAAACCGCCCTCTCGGGCAAGGGCATGTATGAAGCCCCCCGGGCGGTTAAGGCGGATGTAATGATCGATATTGATTACGGCATGGATTCACCGCGGGTGAAATTCGAGACCATCAGCGTTCCCATCTATGCCCCAACCGGCGGCGGAGTTCGCTACGAGCAGGTGCCCATTTACGATAAAAACGGCCGGATTGTCGGCTACCAAACAATTGCCGTGCGCGAGCCACCCCGGATGGAGGTGGTGGGCTACGAAGATCAGGTCAAACCGGTCATCGTGTATGAGAAATTCTTGAAGATTTCGGCGCGGGCCAATCAAGAGAGCATCGAAGGACGCGCCCCGCCGGAAGTCTGGAGTGTGAACGTGTCGGCCGAGGATGAAAGCAAGGACCTGCGGAAATATCTCCCGATCCTTGCATCGGCGACGGCGGACTATATCGGCAAAAACACCAAGGAGCAGAAGCCCATCAAGATCAAAGAAGACGCCGAGGTGGTTGGCTTCATCAAGAAGGGCATCTAGTTTCGACTCTGCGGTGTCGCTGACCCGCGAGTTATCGTGTTTTGAATGACTGGGCCATGGGTCAATCACCGTGACCGGTTGTCGGACCAGACCGTAATATTGTGACATCTCTGTGGCTCGTCTCTCTGAGATTGCGAAATACCAGGTGGTGGGATTCGCTCGGCTCCACAATGGACGCCGTCAATCATCCTCGGAGCATTTGGCTGGGTGGCTCGCTGGCTGCCGCGTTCTGGGTGTTGGCGGGATGCACGACCACTCATGAGGTAACCATCGATGCAATTAGCAATTCAGCCAAACCCATGGGGACTTCCTACCGCTTGGAGGTCCACGACCCTAGCGGCGGCGTCGAGCCGGCCACCAGCGCCCAAGCGATAGCCAACGCCAAGGACGCCCTCGCGGCCCGCGGGCTCTTTGAGGCGCCCGCCAACACCAACCCCGACATCATCATCAACCTCGAATTTGGCCTCGGCCAGGGCCAGATCAAGATCATCTATCGTTCGCGGGTCGATGAGACGATCAGTGGCATCGGGTCGACGAAACCCGAACCCTACGCCAAGCCCGTGCTGGTATTTGAGAAATACATCCAGCTCTCCGCCCGTGAGCCGGTGGCGGCTGATGCCAATCAGGCTCAGCGCGGTCGCCCCAAGAACCGGGGTGACGAGCTATGGAATGTGCGGGTGTCGGTGGTGGATCCCAAAAAGGACCTGGCACCCTACCTCGCCGTGCTGGCCTCGGTTTCCGTTGATTATCTTGGCCGGAATACCGGCAAGGAATTGCACGTCACGGTTGATGCCGACAAGGCAGCCGAAGCGTTGCGTCACCCGCACCCAGTGCCCAAGCAATAGGGGGCCCGCGCCCATGCGAGGTGCTGTGAAGAAAGCCGCATGAAGCCCACCATGGTTACCCCGCCCGCCCGCCGGCGCGCGTCAATCACGGAGTGTCCTGAAATCTGCCGCCGACCCATTTTTTCCGAATGGGGCGGAAAGGCAGCTTGCGATGCGGCGGGTTTCCCGGGAACTTCCAGCTCATGCCGCGCATTCCCCTCGAGGACAATTTCACTGACATCATCGGCAAGGCCCAGCGCGGGCTCAGGTTGACCGATGACGCTCTGTCCACGGCGGCGAGCATCCCCCTCGCCGACCTGGTGGCCGTGCAGCAGGGGGAGATCCGGGAAAGCACCCTCCTTGCCCTCGCCCGCCCCCTCGGCCTGGAACGCAACGCCCTCCTCGCGATCGCCCACCGCGAATGGTATCCCGAGCAACCGATCTTCAAACGCGGCTTCGCCATGTTCAACACCGCCTTCGAGGACATGACCGTGAACAGTTACCTCGCCTGGGATGTGAAAACCCGGCTGGCCGCGGCCTTCGACACCGGCGCCAGCGCCCAAGGTATGCTTGATACCGTCGCGGCCGAGCACCTGACCCTGCGCTACATTTTCCTCACCCACACCCACGACGATCACATCGCCGACCTCGACCGTCTGGCCAGCACCGGCGCCGAAGTCTGGGCCAGTGAACTCGAGCCGTCCGACCGCCCCGGAGCGAAAACTTTCCAGGAAAACGCCCACTTCCACCTCGGGGAGCTCTCGATCAAGACGCTCTTCACCTGGGGTCACTCGCCGGGCATGACGACTTACTTCATCTCCGGCCTCTCCTGGCCGCTCGCCATCGTCGGCGATTCCATTTTCGCCGGCTCCATGGGCGGCAGCCCGACGCACTTCGAAATGCAGCTGCGCCACGACCAGCAGAAGATCATGAAACTACCCGCCGACACCGTCTTCGCCTGCGGCCACGGCCCGCTGACCACTTTGAAGCA
>JANNDM010000017.1:0-3101 GCA_031387725.1 Verrucomicrobiota bacterium
TCTGCAAGGAGATGCTCTCGGGCGTGTGGCATTGGAATTATATCGCCCTGATCTTCGGCTCATCGTGTCTCTACGCCGCGATCGCACTCGGCTTCGCCGTGAAGATGTTCAACCGCGAGGACGTGATGTTCCGGGCGTGAAATAATTGTCAGGGTGGGCGGGGAACGCCGTCCCGCGAGGGGCGGCTTTCATATTGTGGTAAAAGCCGGTGGAGCGGGGGTAAACCCTGCGTAAATGGCCCCGCCCCCACTAGGCATTCGGCCACCTTGCTGTTAGGGTGAGGTCGTAACTTTTTCACCACCATGAACACATCCGATCCATCCGCCTCCGCCCAAGAAACCACCCACCTCGAAAAACTGCGCTCGCAGTTATCCACGGACATCGAGGTGATGCAGCAGAAAGAGGCCAGTCTGAAGGAATACGAGCAACGCCTGCGCCTGTTGGTCGAACATACCCACCAAACTCCGCCCGCGCAACCCACCAGCCGGTTCTACGTCGCCAACGGCCCCGACAGCCAGGAGGCCCTGGACACGGAGTGGGACAAATACAACCGGGCCCATGCCCTGCTCGAAGCCGCGCGCCGCGGGCTGACCGACGACCGCCTCGCTTTCAAGGAACGGGAGGGGCAGCTCGCGTTGCGCGAGGAGCAGGTTGCCCGGCGCGAAGCCTGGGTGAAAGCCCGGGAGCCAGAAATTGCCGCGTTTGACGCCGCCAAGGCGGCGCACCCGGAGCCGAAGGCGACCTTCACCTCCGCGCCCTTCCTTGCCGCGCGGAATCTGTTCCGCGGACACAGCTGAGCACCACTCGGGCCGCAGGTTATCCTATCTCCAGCTCCGCCAGTTTGGCGGCGGCGGTTTCCCACGCGGTGGTCGCGGCCTGCAGTTGGTCTACTATAACCGAGAGCTCGCGGTTAAGGTGCTGGGCCTTGCCGGGTGAGGTGTAGGTTTCGGGGGCCTCGAGCTCGGAGGTCAGGTCGTTCTGCTTGGTCTCCAACTGCGCGACCTTCTCCTCGAGATGGCCGACCTCGGTGCGGAGTTTCTTCAAGTCGGCCGGGTTGGTTTTCTTGACGGCAACCGTCTTCGGTCCTCTGCCCTCTGTCTTCTGCACCGGCCGGGCATCGGTGAACCCGGCGGTGAGCGCCGCCCGGGCGTTGCCGGCCCTGGATTTCTCGAGGTAGTAGTCGTAGTCGCCCGCATAGGGAGTGAGCCGGCCACTGTGCACATGGAGCACGGTTTTCGCGAGCTGCCGGATGAAATAGACGTCGTGACTGATGAAGATGAAGGTGCCCTCGTAGTTCTTCAGCGCGTTGACTAGGGAGTCGATCGACGGGATGTCGAGGTGGGTCGTCGGCTCGTCCATCAGCAGGAGGTTGGGCGGATTGACCAGCAGCCGGGCCAGGGCGAGGCGGGATTTCTCGCCGCCGGAGAGGACGGAGACCTTCTTGTGCACATCGTCCTTGCGGAAGAGAAAGCCGCCGAGCACGGCGCGGGCCTGCTGCTCGGTGAGCTGGTTCTCATTCGTGCGCAGCTCCATCACGTTCTCGAAGACCGTGAGGTCGAGCTTGAGGTTGTCGGCGCGGTTCTGGGCGAAGTAGCCGGGCACGACGTTACTGCCGAGATTGATGGTGCCGCCCGAGATGGGCACGACGCCGGCGAGGATCTTCAGCAACGTGGACTTGCCGGAACCGTTGGGACCGACGAGCACGATCTTCTGGGCCCGCTCGGCCTCGAAGTTCAGGTCGCGATAGACGACGTGGTCGCCATAGGCCTGCTGCACGTGCTCAAGGTTGACGACCTTCAGGCCGGAGCGCAGCGGCTGCGGAAACCGGAAATTGATCTTCTTGAGATCCTCCCAGGGCTCCTCGACGGCGACATCCTTGAGGCGCTCGATCTGCTTTTCCTTGGATTTGGCGCGCGAGGCCATCGAGGCCTTGGCGCCGAAGCGGTCGACGAATTTCTGGAGGTGGGCGATCTCGCGCTGCTGGTTCTTGAACTGCGCGGCCTGCTGCTCCTTGCGGGCGTCTTTCTCGTTGAGGTAGTCGTCGTAGTTGCCGGTGTATCGGTTGAGCGTGCCGCTCCGCAGCTCGAGGATACCGTTGCAGAGTGAATTCAAAAATTCCCGGTCGTGGGAGATCAGCACCAGGCCGCCCGGATAGCGGGTGAGATAGTCCTGGAACCAGAGCAGCGCCTCCAGATCGAGATGGTTGGTCGGCTCGTCGAGCAGGAGCAGCGCGGGCTCACTGACGAGGAGGCGGGCGAGGTGGGCGCGCATGACCCAGCCGCCGGAGAAGGACTTGGCCGGTTTCTCGTGGTCGGCTTCGCGGAAGCCGAGGCCGGCGAGGATTTTCTTGGCGCGGGGCTCGAGCGTCCAGTCGATGTCGTAATCGTCGTCGGTTTCGGGCACGAGCTTCTTGCCGCTGGTGGCGATGGCGAGGACGGTCTCGTCGCCCACCGGGGCGCTTTCCTGCGGGAGGTAGCCGAAGTCCGCGCCGCGTTCCCACTCGATGGTGCCCTCGTCGGCCTGCTCCTCGCCCAGGATGAGGTTGAAGAGGGTGGATTTGCCCGCGCCATTGGGCCCGACCAGGCCGAAACGGTCCGTGCGCGCGACAAAGAGCGACACATCCGAGAAGAGTTCCCGGGTGCCGTAGGACTTGGCGACATCAGCAAGGGTTAGCATGGCAAACCCGCGAGTGAGCCGCCTCGCCGGGTCGCCGTCAATGGCTTTGCTCAGGTCAGCGTAAGTGCCACGGCGCCAACCACCGCGACCACTCCGCCCACCACGGAGCGTTTGGACGGCCGCTCGCCCTCCAGCCAGTAGGTGAGCGGGATGGCGATGAGCGGCGTCGTGGCGGCGATGGGCAGCACCAGGCCGCTCGGGGTGGTGGCCAAAGCCCACTGATAGCAGCCGACGGCGAGCACCGGGCCGATCAGGCTGTTGGCGAGCAACCACTGGCGCGCCCGCCGCCGGCCCGCCGCATCATCCAACGCGGCCGGACGTGCGGGCAACCGGCCGAGCAGGCGCAACACCAAGAACCAGAGGGCGGTGAACACGAGGCCCGCGAGGATGCGGTGGTAGGCGGCGTTGAGCCCGAAGGTGGCGTT
>JANNDM010000025.1:0-2431 GCA_031387725.1 Verrucomicrobiota bacterium
AAGTGGTGGAGCAGATCGGGATCAAACCGACGACCTCGTCGTTGCGAACGACGCGCTCTATCAACTGAGCTACTGCCCCGAAAGTGGAACGGCTTAATTGAGGGAGGCTCCGGCCTGAGTAAACCAAAATTTTCCACCGCCACTAACCCCTAATCCTGCGGGCTTTAACCCAAACCTTGTTCTGGCCTAAAAATTGCTGTTGCAGCCGGCGGGCACAGGGGAAAATACAACCCTCTACCCCTTTAAAAATAAAACAGAAATCAACATGAGCAAGACCACTAAGAAAACCACCGCCGTGAGCGCCAAAACCAAGGCCCCGGCCAAGAAGAGCACTGCGCCCGTCAAGAAGAAGACCGGCGAGCCGCCAGTCACCTTCATCTCCGCCCAGACCGACATCGGTTTCGGCAACCACCTCTACGTCCGCGGCGAAGGCCCCGGCCTGAGCTGGGACCACGGCATCGCAATGGATTGCACCGGCGCCAATCTCTGGACCGCCAGCATCAAGAGCGCCAAGGCCCCGGTGACTTTCAAGCTGTTGGTGAACGACATCGCCTGGAGCACCGGCAACGATTTCGTCGTTGCCGCCGGCAAGAGCATCACGGTCACACCGAGCTTCTGAGCGCAGTCTAGGACTGCGGCCGAAATGCGGGAGGGGCTTTATCCCCCGACTGCATTGGTGCTGCCAATAATCCCGTCGGGTCATAAAGCCCTTCCCACGTGATCCAAGGCAGCCTTTAAGGCCGATCCGGACTGACCGCCACCAGCGCCGCCCGCACTTCGTCGGCGCTCAGCTTCGTGCCGTCGGCGTTTTTCGCCGGCAGCACGGTGCAACGCATTTTGACGCGGGAGAACGGCCATGGAAGGTAGAATTGGTCCCAGCTGTTCAACCTCCAGGCCCGGGTAAACTCCACGCCGACGAGCACCATGGGCGCATGGTTGCGCCGCGTGACCACCAGCACCCCCGGTTCGACCGAATACATCGGTCCGCGCGGACCGTCCGGGGTGATGCCGATGTCGTGCCCGGCGCGCATGACTTCGATCAAAGCCTTGCCCGCCTCGCGCCCGAAATTGCTGCTCGAACCCCGCACGGGAATAAGCCCGATCATCCGGTAGAACGCCGCCAACCACGCGCCGTCCTTACTCGCGCTCACCAGCGCGTAGACGCTCCGGCGCGTGCGGTAACGGCGGAAATACTCGGCCGAGACAAACAGGCGGTTGTGCCAGATCACCAGGGCCGCCGGCTCGTCCGCATACGCCAGCCGCGCGTGCGTCGCCGCATCCGCCTCGAAGCGCAGCGTCCGTCCCCATCCCCGCAACAACGCGGCCAGCAGCCAGAGCACCGCGTATTTCCAACCGCGCACCTCGTTGATTGATGCTGTGTCCTCGTTTTGCAGGCCTCCGTTATGCGCCAGGCGCAGGCCGGCCGCCAAGTTAAACTTGCGCAGTCATCCGTAGCCTTGGCGTAGGATGATGCCCGTCCTTGTCAGCCCCAGGCTTGGCGAAGGCTGAAGAGAGAGTGTGTCGGAAATTCTGCATATTGCCGCATGGACTACAGCAGTCTCTCCGATAGGGGTCTCATTATGTCGCGCGCCCTGCCGCCCTGCCCTTACCTGCCCACCGCCCCCTCGGTGATGGACGCTCGCGCCCTCACGGCGCATGGAGCCGCCCGCGGCCCCGACTTCTACCTGACCGCGCTGACCTACGCCCACTATCTTTGGCAGCGAGGCCTCGCCGCCCGTGCCCTGCTGAGCCTGGACCGGGCGCTGGGGGCTGATGTTCAGGGTGACGAAGCGGAACTGCGCGACTGGCCGCTGCCCTATGAAACGATGGCGTGGTTTCTGCGCCACACGCCACCAAAAGTCTTCATCGGCAACCCGCGGGTGCATTTCCAGCACCTGGCCGGCCGCATGAACGAACCCCGCCGCGAACAGCGCCGCTGGCGCACCTGGGCCTGCTGGGCGCTTACGCGGGTTGTCCGGCCGGAATTTCCACCCGACCCGAAGCACGCGGTCGTCGAACCGGCCTTCGAGCAGATCGCCAAAAAGCTCACGGAGCACGGTATCGCCGGTGAAAACGCCCTCTGGCAATCGGCCCTCCTGAAGCAGGAAGTCTTCCGCAAATCCAACCCAGGTTAGGCCCGGGCAATGCTGGAATGCCAGCTGCCGCAGGGCATTTTCCGGTCAGAAAGAGCCTGATTACGCCGTATCCAAAGGACGCTTGACTTGACTTGCCTCGAATCTACGTTGCCGACTCTTTCCCGATTTACGGGGTGGTAGCTCAGTTGGTTAGAGCGTCTGCCTGTCACGCAGAAGGTCGCGAGTTCGAGTCTCGTCCATCCCGCCAGTTTCAACCTCCGCCCAACCGGAGGTTTTAAAAACAACCGTCCAACACGGAGTCCAACCGACACCCGACGCGAGATACGACCCGCACC
>JANNDM010000052.1:0-1880 GCA_031387725.1 Verrucomicrobiota bacterium
ATGGTGGAGGCGGCGGGAATCGAACCCGCGTCCGCAAGTCATCCACAGTCAGGACTACATGCTTAGCCTGGTTGTTTGAGCTTCGCCTTGGACCCGCCAACCGGCAGGCTGATCCGCGACTAGCCGCTTCGACGGATCCCCGGGCCGAAGCGGCCACAACCCGGGGAGAGGCTGATGAAAATGACGCTGCACCTCTAAGCGAGCTCGGCTTGCGCCTCCCTCACCTCGTGGCCTGACCCATCAGCAGGTCAGTGCAGCGTCTCGCGGGTATTAGGCCGCGAGAGCGAAACGCGTGTCGTTGGCGTTTGAAGTGTTTCCAGATGGATTTACGAGGGCTCTGGTCCTCGGCATGCCCTGTGCTGCTTCAGTACCTGCGTCGAAACCAGGTCGCCCCCGTTTCGTGTATTAACCGACATTATCCCATATGGGGGTTCACAGACCGCAATGCAAGTCCGCCGGCCGCCCCGGCCGCTATACTAGAGACTTCTCCCTGCGAGCGCTCGCACATCCATGTCGAACCTGAACATCCAGCGCCTGGGCCACGCTTGCGGCGCGCGCGTGACGGGCGTGGACCTCTCGAAGCCCGTTCCGGCCGGCACGCTCGAGGCCATCCGCAAGGCATGGCTCGAGAACCTGGTGCTGGTGTTTCCGGAGCAGAAGCTGGACCCTCGTTCGCTCGTGGCGTTCACGCGCAATTTCGGCGAGTTGGACGACTACGCCACCCAGCCCTTCAATCGGCACCCGGAGATCAACGAGGTTTTCGTCCTGAGCAACAAGAAGCAGGCGAGCGGCAAGCCGTTCCCGACCTACAACTCCGGGCAGAACTGGCACACCGACCTCTCGTACACGCCGCGCCCGGCGAAGGGCACCAGCGTGTACTGCATCGAGAAACCCTCCGTCGGCGGCGACACCATGTTCGCCAACATGTACCTCGCCTACGAGCGGCTCTCGCCCAAGATGCGCGAGTTTCTGGACGGCCTGGAGTGCGTGCACGACGCGAGCCTGATCGAGGGCCTGGACCAGCGCGGGCCCGAGGTGGCGAATGAATTCCGCCGGCTGAATCCGCCGGTGGTGCACCCCGCGGTGCGCCTGCATCCGGAGTCGGGCAGGAAAGCCCTCTACGTGAACGAGCGGGTGCGCAACTTCCTCGGGTTGTCCGAGGCCGAAAGCAAGCCGATCCTGAAGTTTCTCTGCGAGCACTCGATCCAGCCGCGGTTCACCTACCGGCACTACTGGAGCGTCGGCGACCTTGTGATGTGGGACAACCGCTGCGTCGTCCACCTCGCGGTGGGCGACTACGATCCCGCCGAGATCCGCCACATGATCCGCACCTCGGGCATGGGCGACTACTACGGCCGTTATCTCGACCCTGATGTCGCGGTCGCGCAGAGAGGTGGGATCAGTCTTTCAAAAGACAAAAAATCCGTTGCGGCGCTCCACGACTAGTTTGCTTTGATGCCGGCCTCCCGAATGACCTTGCCCCACTTTTCCTGCTCGGCGAGGATGTAGGCCGCCGCGGCTTCGGGTGAGCCGCTCATCGGCTCGGCGCCCAGTTCCTGGAAGCGCGTCACGATTGCCGGCTTGGTGATCATCTTGTTGAGCTCGGCATTGAGGAAGCTCACCACCGCCGGCGGCGTCTTCGCCGGCGCCATGACGGCAAACCAGCCCAGCACCTCGAATCCTTCCAGGCCCTGGCCGGTCTCCGCCACAGTCGGCACGCCCGGAAGCAGCGCCGAGCGCTTGGCGCTCGAGATGGCCAGAGCTTTCAGCGAGCCCTTCCTGATATGCGGCTGCATGATCGCGATGTTCTCGAACATCATCGGCACGCGACCGGATAGAAGATCAGGCAGCAGCGCACCGCTTCCCTTGTACGGGACATG
>JANNDM010000105.1:0-7571 GCA_031387725.1 Verrucomicrobiota bacterium
CGCCTTGATGGACTCGTGGACGATGATGCGGCGCGTGCTGGTGCAGCGCTGGCCGGCCGTGCCGACGGCGCCAAAGACGATGGCGCGCTTCGCCAGTTTCAGGTCGGCGGAGGGAGCGACGATGATCGCGTTGTTGCCGCCCAGCTCGAGCAGCGAGCGGCCGAAGCGCTTGGCCATGACCTCGCCCACGCGCCGGCCCATGCGGGTCGAGCCGGTGGCGGACACGAGCGGAATGCGGCGGTCGTTGGTCATCAGCTCGCCGACCGACGGGCCGTCACCGATGACCAGGGAGAAGATCGCCGGATCCACGCCGTGGGCGCGGCAGACCTTCTCCGCGATCTTGATGCAGGCGATGGCCGTGAGCGGGGTTTTCTCGGAGGGCTTCCAGAGCGTCGTGTCTCCGCAGGCCGCCGCGAGCGCGCTGTTCCAAGCCCAGACCGCAACGGGAAAGTTGAAGGCCGAGATGATGCCGACGACGCCGAGCGGCTGCCACTGCTCCATCATGCGGTGGCCGGGGCGCTCCGAGGCGATGGTCAGACCGTGCAGCTGGCGCGACAAGCCGGTGGCAAAATCACAGATGTCGATCATCTCCTGCACCTCGCCACCGCCTTCCGGCAGAATCTTGCCCACCTCGAGCGAGACCAGCTGGCCGAGCTCGGTCTTAAGCTCGCGCAGGGCGTTGCCCAGCTGGCGGACGACTTCGCCGCGCTTCGGAGCCGGCACGTCACGCCACGCGAGAAAGGCCTTCTGCGCCGCCGCGACGGCCGCCTCGTAGTCCTCGGGCGTCGCCTGCCGCACGCGGCCGAGCAACGAGCCGTCGATCGGGGAGTGTTTCGCGAGCACCGCGCCCGAACCGCCCCACGCCCCGGCGAAGACGCCCAGGTTGGTGGCTTTCTGCGAGAGGCCCAGCTTGAGGAAGATCGCCTTGGCGACGGCGGAGACGGAGGTGGATTTGGTGGCCATGATGATGTCGGTGATTTTATTTAACCACGGATTTCACAGATTGAGACGGATAGATCCATCCGGGTAATCCGCAGTCATCCGTGTGATCCGTGGCAAAATAAAATGTGCTCTTACTTGCCATATACATTCCCGCCCCACTGGGTGCCGAGGAAGCTCTCGAGTGAAACGGACTCCTGCTTGACGAAACCCTTGGCGAGTTTCCCCTTCGCGAAGAGCTCGAGCACGGCGACGATGCCGGCGGCGGTGGTCAGCTGGATGGCGTTGAGTTTGCGGCCGTGGATGGTGTCGCCGTGCATCTTCTTGATGAAGCTGCGCTGCTTCAGCCCGCCGCCCTTTTCGTTGCCGACGACACTAACGTAGAACACCACGACATCCGATTCGGTGAGCGGCACCTCCTGGTCGAAGATCTGGGTGACGAGGTCCTGGCGCGGCGCAAGATTGAGATCCTGCAGGAGGAATTTCATCAGGTCGCGGTGCCCCGGATAGCGCATCGTCTTGTAATTCAGCTCCTGCACCTTGCCGGTAAACGTCTCGCACATGGTCGCGACGCCGCCCGAGGTGTTGAAGGCCTCATACTCGGTTCCGTCGATCGTGATGCGCTCCACGCCGTCGAGCGGCAGCGAGGAAATCAGGTGGCCGGCGTGCAGCGCCTCGCCCACTTTGCAATACTCGTTGATGAGCCCGGCCGTGCTCCAGCTGAGGTAATACTTCATCTGGTTGCTCGCGTTGAGCGGCAGCGCGCCGACGCGCATCTCGCATTGGCGGACATTTTCCAGCGACAACGCGAGCGAGCCACCCACGATGTTGATGGCGCCGGGGGCGAGTCCGCACTGCGGCATGAACGTCGCCTTCGATTTGGCGGCCAGCTTGCGCACGAACTTCGTCGTGCTCACGTCCTCGGACAAATCAAAGTAGCTCACGCCAGCCTTGGCGCACGCGCTCGCGATGGACTTGTTGAGGAAAAAGGGCAGCGCGTTGACGATCGCGTCCACGCCCTGGACGAAGGCGGCCAGCTGGGTGGCGTTCGCGACGTCGACCTGGACGAAGCGGGATTTCTTGAGCCCTTGGAGGTCAATGTTTGCGCGGACGTCGACCAGGGCGACGCTTTGGCAGAATTTGCTCGATTCGAGGAGGGTGGCGATGGTGCCGCCGATTTTGCCGGCGCCGACAATTCCAATTTTCATAGTATGGATCCATGTCATAAGCCCCGGCGCTCCTCCTGTCCAAGCCTGTTCTCATCGCCCGAAAGGATTATTCGGCGGAAACGAACATCTCGCCAAGGCCGTTTCCAGCTCCTACTTAGGTCGGACGCCCGCATGACCGCCGCTCCCATCGCCACCCAACTGCCCGCCCTGGCCGCCCGGCTGGCCGGCGAGCTGCACTTCGACGCCACGATGCGCGCGCTCTACGCCACCGATGCTTCCGAATACCAGGAAATGCCGGTCGCCGTCGCGCTGCCGAAGACCGAGGCCGACCTGCGCGAACTCATCGCTTTCGCCAACCGCCACCGCATCGGCCTGATCCCGCGCACCGCCGGCACCTCCCTCGCCGGCCAGGTCGTCGGCTCCGGCCTCGTCGTCGACGTCGGCCGCCACCTGAACCGCATCATCGCCACCGACGCTCAGGCCCGCCGCGTCCGCGTGCAGCCGGGCGTCGTCCGCAACGAGCTCAATCTCCACCTCAAACCACACGGCCTCTTTTTCACACCCGAGACCTCCACCGCCAACCGCGCCATGATCGGCGGCATGGTCGGCAACAACTCCTGCGGCGCCAACTCCATCGTCCTCGGCACCACCCGCGAACACGTCGTCTCGGTCCGCGGCTTTCTCAGTGACGGCTCCGAGGCCACGTTCGGCCCGCTCACCGCCGCCGGGTTCTCCGCCAAGTGTGCCGGGCCGGACACGCTGGAGACTAAAATCTACCGCACCGTCCGCGACCTGCTGGGCGACGCGAGAAACCGCCAGCTCATCCGCGACAATTACCCGAAGCCGAGCGTCACCCGCCGCAACACGGGCTACGCCCTCGACCGGCTGATGGAGTGCCAAGTCTTCGACCCGGCCTCGGCCCGGCCCTTCAACCTCTGCCAGCTGCTCGCCGGCTCCGAGGGCACCCTGTTCCTTGGCGTGGAGTTTGAGTTGAACATCGAGCCGCTGCCCCCGCCGGGCGCGCTGTTGTGCGCCCACTTCGCCACCATCCAGGATTCGCTCCACGCCACGTTGATCGCGATGCGTCACCGGCCCTTTGGCTGCGAGCTGATCGACCGCCACATCCTCGAATGCACCAAGGCCAATCTGGAGCAGGCGAAAAACCGTTTCTTCGTCCAAGGCGACCCCGGCGCGGTGCTCGTCATCGAAGTGCGCCACGAAAAACGCGAGGCCATCGAGGCGACCATGCGCACCCTGGAAAGCGAAATGCGCGCCGCCGGCCTCGGCTACGCCTTCCCCGTGCTCTGGGGCGACGACGCCAACAAGGTCTGGGATCTCCGCCGCGCCGGCCAGGGCCTGATGATGAATGTCCCCGGCGACGCCAAGCCGCGCGAAGTCGTCGAGGATACGGCCGTCGCCGTCGAGGACCTGCCGGCCTACATCGCCGAGTTCGATGCGTTGATGCGCGGAAAATACGGCGTCAGCAGCGTGTATTACGCCCACGCCGGCGCCGGCGAGCTGCACACCCGCCCGATGTTCGATCTCAAGACCCGCGAGGGCCTGAAGGCCTTCCGCGGCATCGCCACCGATGTCGCCGCCCTTGTGAAGAAATACCGCGGCTCGCTCTCCGGCGAACACGGCGACGGCCGCCTGCGCGGGGAGTTCATCCCGTTCATGGTCGGCCCCGAGTGCTACGCGATGATGCGCCGGGTGAAGGAGACCTTCGACCCGCTCGGCCTGTTCAACCCCGGCAAGATCATCGGCACGCCGCCGATGGACACCGCGCTGCGTCATGGTCCGGATCACCCGACGCCGGAATACAAGACGGTCTTCAACTTCAGCGCCACGCAGGGCGTGCTCCGCGCCGCGGAGAAGTGCAACGGTGTCGGCGAGTGCCGCAAGACCCACCTGATGGGCGGCACCATGTGCCCGAGCTTCATGGCGACGCGCAACGAGCAGGACACCACCCGCGCCCGCGCCAACATGCTCCGCCAGGTGCTCACCGAGGCCCGCGAGGGCCTGAACGCCTGGGACAGCGAGCAGGTGAAGGACGTCATGGACCTCTGCCTTTCGTGCAAAGGCTGCAAGTCCGAGTGCCCGTCCAACGTCGACGTGGCCCGCCTCAAGGCCGAGTGGCAGCAGCATTATTACGACGCCAACGGCGTGCCGTTCCGCTCGCGGCTGATCGCCGGCTTCACGTCGTCCATGCGCCTGGCCGCCAGGATGCCCCGGCTCTACAATGCGATTGTAACCTATTGGGTTACAAGCCGCCTGATCAAATATTTCGCCGGGTTCGCGCAGAAACGCAGGCTGCCCACCCTGCACGACACCACGCTCGCCGCGTGGCATGCGAAACACGCGAACAAGGCCGGCATTGAAGGTGGAGCCCGGCCTCCAGCCGCCGCCAAGGCTATGGCTGGCAAGCTGGACGGACTTTCAGGATCAACGTCACAAGCCAACCTGTCCGGAGGCCAGGTTCCACCACAGTTTCCGAATGGCCGCGTCTTCCTCTTCTGCGACGAGTTCACGAATTACAACGACACGCCGATGGGCATCAAGGCCGTGCAGCTGCTGAACCGCCTCGGCTACGAGGTGGTCATCCCGGAGCACGTCGAGAGCGGCCGCGCCCATTTCTCGAAGGGCCTCGTGCGCGACGCCCGGAAATTCGCCATCCGCAATGTCGAGCTGCTCAAGGATATCATCACCGCGGGCGCTCCGCTAATCGGCCTCGAGCCGTCCTGCATCCTCTCCTTTCGTGACGAGTATCCCGACCTGATGCCCGACCACCTGCTCGACGCGGCGAAGGCGCTGGCGAAAAACGCGCTGCTGATCGACGAGTTCATCGCGCGCGAGGCCGACGCCGGCCGGATCAACCGCGCGGCCTTCAAGCCGGAGCCGCGCACCATCAAGCTGCACGGCCACTGCCACCAGAAGGCGCTGTCGTCCCTCACGCCCACGGTGAAGATGCTTGAGCTGCCCGCCGGCCACAAAGTCACCGTCATCCCGTCCGGCTGCTGCGGCATGGCGGGTTCGTTTGGTTACGAGACGGAGCACTTCGCCATTTCCCAGCAGATCGGCGAGCTCGTGCTCTTCCCCGCCGTGCGCAGTGCGCCGGCGGACACTCTCGTCGCCGCGCCCGGCACCAGTTGCCGCCACCAGATCAAGGATGCCACCGGCCGCATCGCGCTCCATCCGGTGGAAATCCTGCACGACGCGCTCGCCTAGGCGCCGGTTGGTGTCAGACTGGCGGACATGCAACACCATCTCCTGTTGGCCGGCGCCCTGCTGCTGGGCATCATTGGCTTTATGCACAGTTACCTCGGTGAGCGGTTTGTGCTCAGCCGGATTCTCGCACTGCCCGACCTGCCCAAGCTGCGAGGGAGTCGCGAATACATGCAGTCGCTCCTGCGCTGGGCGTGGCACCTCACGAGCATCGCCTGGTGGGGCACGGGGATCACCCTGGTGGCCCTTTGGTCGGGGCGCGGCCTCGCGGCCATCGGTGCGATCACCGCCGCCACCTTCGCGCTCCACGGATTGATCATAGTAATTGTCAACCGGCGCCATCCGGCATGGCCCTTGTTCTTTCTCTCGGCGGCCGCAATCTGGCTGGGCACCCACTGAACCGGGTATGACTTACCCCATGACTTCCTTCCTATATCGCCACGCCACCCGGGCGTGGTAGGCTGCCGCCCATGTCGTCCCCAACTGCCGCCCAACAAGAAGCCCATCGCACCGGCAACCTCTATGGCGCCTTCGCGTATGCAGCCGTCGTCCTGTCATCTTACGCGACCTTTATTTCCGCCCGGCAATTTTACGCGTCAGAGTGGATGGTGCCGGTAGTCTTTGCCCTGGGGGCGGTCTACGGCGTCCTGGGTGTGCTCGGCGGCAACTATGTCGACTGCCGCGGGCGGCTGGCCCTGGTGGTTTATTATCTCCTCCAGTGTGCGCTGCTCACCACGATCATTTTTCTCAGCCCGGTCCGCGGCTTTCTCGGGATTCTGGTCCTGCCGGTGATGAGCCAGTCGATCTTCGATCTGCGCCCGCGCAACGCCGCGCTCGTCGGCGTCTATCTCTTCGGCATCAATATCGCGGTCTGGGCCATACCCTATGGCTGGGATAGCGGATTGCAGGCAGTCGTGAACTACTCGGCGGCCTTCGCCTTTACCATCGCCTTCACCATTATCACCAAGCAGGCCCTCGTGGCCCGCGAGCGCGAGGAAAAGCTCCGGCAGGAAGTCGAGGCCGCGAACGCCCTGCTCCGCGCGCACGCCGCCCAGACGGCGGATCTTGCCACCACCCGCGAACGCAACCGCGTGGCCCGCGAGATTCACGACGGGCTCGGCCACTATCTCACCGTGGTGAAAACGCAGCTCGACGCCGCGGCCGCCATCTTGCCCGGTCAGCCGGACCGCGCCCGCGAGGCCATCCTCAAAGCGGCGAAACTCACCGGCGATGCCCTCGACGATGTCCGCCGTTCCGTGGGCGCGCTCCGCACCGATGCCGCGCGCTTGCCGCTGCCCGAGGCGCTGCGCACCCTTGCGGTGGAATCGGGTCTGCCCGTCACCCTGAAGCTCGAGGGGTCCGCCCGGCCGCTGCCGCCGGGCACTGAGCACGCACTTTTCCGCTCGGCCCAAGAGGGCCTGACCAATGTGCGCAAGCACGCCGCCGCTTCCACCGCCGAGGTGTTGCTCGATTTCCGCACGCCCGGCCGGGTGACACTCGCCATCACCGACAACGGCCACGGCGCCAACGGCACGCCCGGTTCCGGTTTCGGCCTGCGCGGCGTCGCCGAGCGCATCGAGGTGCTCGGGGGGCGCGTCCAATCGGGCAATCGTCCCACCGGCGGCTTCGCCCTCACGATCGAGGTGCCGGCGTGAAATCATCCCGCCCAAATGTAGGTTGCGTGCTGGCCCTCAACGTGGCGTGCAAGCCCGCCACCTACCCCAAGCCAACCGCGTGAAAAAGCTGCGCCTCATGCTGGTGGACGACCAGTCACTCTTTCGCGAGGCGCTGCGCACCCTGCTCAGCCTGCAGCCGGATTTTGATATCGTCGCCGAGGCGGAGAACGGCGAGCGCGCCCTCGCCCTGGCGAAGGTCCACAAGCCCGACGTCATCCTCATGGATCTGCGCATGCCGGTCATGGGTGGCGTCGAGGCCACGCGCCGCGTCATGGCCGTCGTGCCGGCCACCAAGATCGTCGTGCTCACCACCTTTGAGGAGGATGAGGAGATTTTCGAAGCGATGCGGGCCGGGGCACTGGGCTATCTGCTGAAGGCCTGCTCGGCCGAAAAGCTCAACGAGTCCGTGCGCGCCGCCGCCAAGGGCACCTCCGTCCTCGAACCGTCGGTCGCCGCCCGGATGATGGCCGAGCTCAACCGCCTGTCCGCCAAGGAGGGGAAGCGCGTGCCCCAGACCCTCGCCGACCCCCTGTCGGAACGTGAGCTCGGCGTGTTGAAATTGCTG
>JANNDM010000124.1:0-2858 GCA_031387725.1 Verrucomicrobiota bacterium
CTCTTCCACGCGCTCTGCGACGGCGAGGATTACGAGTTGCTGGTCGTGGTGCGTTCCGGCGCGGCCGGATTCGAGCGCTCATGGCGTAAGCGCTTTCCGGATTTGAAACTGTCCTGTCTGGGCAAATTTGTTCGCGCCGGCCATCTGCCGGCCGGAGTTTTGCGCCTGTCTGATTATCACGGCTATGAGCACCTGCGCTAAAAGGTGGAGCGCGTTGACCCCAACGCGCTTTTCAGCGTCTTGAGGTCAAGCCGCGCCACCCCAAGGCAAGCATGACCATCATCGAAAAGCTCAAAGCCGGAGTCACCACGGAATCAGCCGGGCAGACCCGTGCGCTGGCGACAGAACTGGCCGCCGCGCTGCCCGACGACACGGTCCTCGCACTGCACGGCGACATGGGCGTGGGCAAGACAACCTTCGTGCAGGGCCTGGCACAGGGACTGGGAGTGAAGGAGCACGTCACCAGTCCGACTTTCGCCATCTATTCGGTTTACCAAGGCACACCGCCTGCCCTTCGTAGCCCTGGCGAAGCAGGGCGAAAGCTCGTTCACCTCGACGCGTATCGTCTGGACAAGGAGACGCAGCTCGAGGCGCTGCTGCTCGAGGAATATCTGGTCAGCCCGTATGTTCTCGCCGTGGAGTGGCCCGAGAAGACCGGGGCGTGGTTGCCCAAGACAGCGTGGCATTTGACGCTCTCGATTGTGGACGAAGACAAGCACCGGGTCTTGTTGCGGTAGGGCGCGTTATCTTTACCGCGCCGCGGCGGATTACGGCTCATCCGGAGGATTCGCCCTACCAAATAAAAAACCCACTCCTGCGAGCGGGCTTGGTTTTCAGGCTGGGGTTTCGGGCTTGGGCTCCTCAGCGAGGACCGGCTCGACGGGCGCCGGGGCGGGCGGTTCGACCGGCTGTCCCTCAGCAGCAGGTTCGGTCACGGCGGGGGCAGTAGCCTCCGGGGCCGCGGCTTCAGTCGTCGACTCGGGGGGCACAGCTTCTGCAGCGGGCTTGCCAGCCGCAGGCTCGGCGGAGGCGGGCGCGTCGGGAAAGTCCACCGGGTCGTGTTCTTCCTCACCGGCCTCGGCTTTCTTCGCGGCCTGCGGGGCCATCGGCGGCGGGGCGAAGAGCTTGCCGTCGGAGAACTCGGTCACATAACCCTCCATGACAAGCCAGCGGAGGTCGTTGCTCATCTTGCGGAGTTTTTCGGCCTGCTCCGGCGCCAAGACGGCGAAGGGAGACTGCGACGGGGTCGGGCCCTCGGCGGGCTTGTCCGCCATGGTTGACCCAGCGACGGCGGAAGGCTCGGCGGAGGCGGGCGCCGCGGGGGCGGCCACCGGCACCTCGATCGCGAGAAAACCCTTCGGGAGATTCTTCACGTGCACCATCGGGTTCTTCTCGATGAAGTCGATGAGCGCGGAGATGGTCTCGGAGAACACCTGGCCCGGGACGCGGAAGCGGCGCTTGACCGCGCAGACATAGGAGACGCCGCGCGAGCCCTTCTTGAAGATGGTGAAGCCCTCGCGGCGCAGGCGACCGCGCAGCGCGTTGGCGGTGTCGAGCGGGAAGCGGCGCTGGCGCTCCACATGCCCTTCCAAGGCGCGGCGAATTTCGCCCGGCGGCAGCTTCTCGATCAGCTTGCCGTGGAAGCGCACGCTGTCGACGCCCCGCACCACCTTGTCCCGCGCGTTGGCGAGCAGATGCAGGCGGGCATCCTCGATCGTGTCGAAGGTGAGCAGGACAGGAGCTTCGGGAGCCGGGGTGGCAATCGCGGGCCCGGGCGCTTCCGTCGCAGGCACGGTATCGGTGGTGGCCGACACGGGTGTCGCCGGGGCGACCTCGGCCGGCGGATTGGTGGGCGTCTTGGGCGCCGGTGGCTTCCAGGTGTAGCGCGTCGCCTTCTTCATCTTTTCCATCCACGCGGCGATCACCTCGGGCTCGCGCGCCGAGATGATGCTTTCGCGGAAGCGCTCGAACGGCATGCGGGCGAGCTTGGCCGCGTGATGCTGCTGCAGGATCTGCTGGTAACGGTGGTGGTTCGGCGGCCCGAGCAGTTCGCCCGTGATGCCGCACTTGTTGATGATCGGGAAATTCCCCTTAGGGGCCTCGACCTCGACTTCCTGCATTTCGAAGAAGGCGCCGAGATTGTTGGTGAGCACGTGGTGGATGGCGGCGTCCTCCGTGTCGAACGGAAGGTGGTCCGGCAGCGACATGAAAACCGGAGCCGGTTTGGCGGACGGGGCGCCCTCGGCGGCCGGAGCCGGGCGTTCGGGGCGGGCGCGCTGGACGACGACCACAAAGCGGTCGTTCTTTTCCAACACAGCCTTGGTGATCTCGAACAGCTGGTAGGTGCGACAGGAAGCGCGGACGGCCTTCACCAGCGCGGCGAAGCCGGTGTCCTCGGGATAGCAGGTCGCGACAAAATACGGGCTGACGTAGGGGGCGCGGTCAAACTGCGGGCCGCCCTCGCGACGGTCGTATCCCTCGCGGCGCTCGCCGCCTTGAAACTCGCGGCGTGGGCCGGCGTCACGGCGTTCAAATCGCCGGCGTTCACCTTGCGGCTGGCCTTCGGTGGCGGGTGCTCCCGGGCTCGCACCGGGGCCACTCGGGGCCGGGCCGGCCGGCTTGCGGAAGACCCGTCGGTCGCGGGGCGGGGCGCCGTGCCCGCCGCCGTCGTCACGGCGGGGCGGCCGGTCGCCGCGGTCGTGACGGCCGGGTGAGATCGGCTTCACCTCGGTCCATTGGGTGCCGAAGTTAAAGGTCTGCAACTGGCTGAGGTCGATTTTATTCAACCCCTGCTCGTTGGGTTCGTTCGCAGGCTGGGAGTCGTCCATGTAAGGGCGGAAAACGGGCGTGGTTACCCG
>JANNDM010000141.1:0-28864 GCA_031387725.1 Verrucomicrobiota bacterium
ATCGACGGCCTCAACGCCGACCCCACCGTCGACGGCATCCTGGTCCAATCGCCGCTGCCGAAACAGCTAGGAGAGGCCGCCGTCTTCCGCCGCATCGCCGCACACAAGGACGTCGATGGCTTCCACCCGCTGAACCTCGGCAAGCTCGCGCAGGAAGACGAGACGGGCTTCGTCGCCTGCACACCCGCCGGCATCATGCAGCTTCTCCAGCGTTCCGGCGTGTCCATCGCCGGCAAGCATGTGGTCGTCCTCGGCCGCAGCCTCATCGTCGGCAAGCCCGCCGCGCTTCTGGCCCTGCAGCGCAAGCCCTGGGCCAACGCCACCGTCACGGTCTGCCATTCGCAGACCGCCAATCTCCCCGCCCTCACCCGCCAGGCCGACGTCCTGATCGCCGCCATCGGCCGGGCCGAGTTTGTCACCGCCGATATGGTCAAGCCCGGTGCGGTCGTGATCGACGTCGGCGTCAACCGCGTCCCCGACGCCACCAAAAAATCCGGCTACCGGCTCACTGGCGACGTTCACTTCCCTACCGTGGCGCCGCTCTGCAGCAAGATCACACCGGTGCCGGGTGGCGTCGGCCCGATGACTGTTGCCATGCTCATGCAAAATACCGTCAAAGCCCGGCGCCAGCATGAGCGCGGCACTGCGTAAGAGCTGAGGCATTTTCCTCTTAACTGAACCTTGCCAGCGGGTGGCAAACCCCTTTCGCTGTTCCACCGCACCGCATGGCCGCCCCCAAGATTCTCGTCGTCGACGACCAGCCGATCAATGTTCAGTTGCTTAAACGCAAACTAGAGCGAGAGGGCATGACCGTGGCCACCTCCTACTCCGGCCGCGAGGCGCTTGATCTGGTCAAAGCCGACCGACCCGACCTCATCCTGCTCGACGTCATGATGCCCGAGATGGACGGCATCGAGGTCTGCCAGCGACTCCAAGCCGATCCGGGCACCAAGGCCATCCCCGTCATCTTCATCACCGCCCGCACTTCCAAGGAGGGCAAGCTCGAGGGCCTCGGGGTCGGCGCCGTGGACTACATCACCAAGCCCATCGACCTCGATGAGACCCTCGCCCGCGTCCAGACCCAGCTCCGCTTCGTCTCGATCAACCGCGAGCTCGTCGAGCTGCAAACCCGCCTCGGTGAAACCCGCCGCGCCGCCACCATCGGCGCCGTCACGCAGGGCATCGCGCACAACCTGAACAACCTCCTCGGCGTCGTCATCGGCTACGTTGATCTCATCAAGGCCTATCACGAGAAACCCGAGCTGGTGAAGAAAAACGCCCAGCACCTCGAGGACGCTGTCAACCGCATCGTCGGCATCATCAAGCAGCTCACCAGCCTCGTGGTGAAGAACCGCCCGCCGCTGATCCGCGCCAGCCTTGCCCGCATGATCGAAAGCGGCATCCGCCGCTACCAGATCGAATACAAGATCGACCAGCCCATCTCCATCGCCCACGCCACCGCCGATGTGTTGATCGACACCAATGTCGAAGTGTTTGAGGACGCCCTGTCCAAGCTGCTCATCAACGCCTGGGAGAGCTACCACGACGCGCCCGATGACAAGCGCCTGATCCACATCCGCACCGAGGTCGTCGAACGTCCCGAGGAAGGCCGTTTCGCCCTCGTGCATATCGAGGACCGCGGGCGCGGCCTCGACCCCGAGATCAGGGATCACGCCTTCGAGCCCTTCACCAGCACCAAGCACACGGTCGGCGTCGGCATGGGCCTGACCATTGCCCGCCACGCGATGCGCAACCTCGGCGGCGAAGTCCTCTTGATTGATCGACCCGACGGCGGCGCGGACTGCACCATCCGCCATCCGCTCGAACGGAAGAACTATGTTTGAGACCCGCCCCGGCGCGGCCCGGGATTGTCATTGCGAGGAGCGAGGTGACGCGGCAATCCATCTGCCCAGTTTCGATGTCCTCCTCCCGCATAGCTCTGATTGGCGCCGGCAACCTTGCCACCGCCATCGTCCGCGGCCTGCTGGCTAACAAGGTCTGCGCGCCCTCCGACCTGGCCTGCACCAGCCGGACCGGCGCGACCGCCCGGAAACTCGCCGCCGCCACGGGCATCACCTTTGAGCCTGACCTGCCCAAACTGCTCGCCGGGGCCGACACCGTCATCGTCGCCTTCAAGCCCCAGTCGCTGGCCGGTGCCGACCCGCGCCTGGCCGAATTGACCGCCGGGAAACTCGTGCTTTCCGTTCTTGCCGGAAAAACGCTGGCGAGCCTGGCCCGGTCCTTCCCGCGCGCCCGCAATCTCGTCCGCACCATGCCCAATACCCCCGCCGCCATCGGCGCCGGCATGACGGCCTACTGTGCACTCACGCCCTTGGACCCGGCTGACCGCGCCACCGTCGGGAAACTGCTCGGCGCTCTCGGGCAGTTCCTCGAGCTCGGGGAGGAGCACATGGACACCGTCACCACTCTGGTCGGCAGCACGCCTGCCTTCCTCTTTGAATTCGTCGCCGCGTTGCGCGACGGAGGTGTCGCCTCCGGACTGCCGCATGACACCGCGCAGAAACTCGCGCTCGAGTCCGTCCTCGGTGCGGCGCGCCTGCTCGCCCGCAGTGCGGAAACCCCTGAAGCGCTCCGCGACCAGGTCACCTCGCCCAACGGCACGACCTCCGCCGGCCTGCAGGTCCTGGCCGCCGCAAAATTCCGCGAGACCATCAGGGACACCATCCTGGCCGGCACCCGCCGCGCCGGTGAATTGTCCCGGGAGTAGTTCAGCCGCCGCCGCGTCCGGCACTTGTCACTTGCCACTTGTCACTTGTCACTTTCCTCTGCCCCCATGGGCATGGAATTCGGCTGGTGGGACAAGGACGACGAGGGCGTGAAATGGCAGATCAATGCCCGTTTTCACGGCGGCGCCGTCGTGTTCAGCCGCAAGACCGGGCACAACTCCTCGTGGGAGGATTTCGCGCCCTCCGACACCCAGTGGGACCGCCTCATCAGCGAGGCCGAGCGCCGCCTGCCCCGCCGCCTCATGAGCTCGAAGGAATTCGCCCTGCTTAAGGGCCAGCGGCCGACGTAATTTGCCTCGGTTTCGCCAACGCTGTGCGCTGCCGGAGGACAGGGCGGAGGCGAGAACCGGGGACAAACACCGGGTGGCCAGCCCCTCGACCAGCTCAGGGCCTTGAGCTTGTCGAAACGGCAGGCCACAATGGTGCCCACGGCCGCTTACACTGCAAAGCTACTGCGCGCCCGTGGCCAGATGAACACAAACGCCGGCGCCAGCTCCCCCGACCGCTCCGCCAGCCAGCGGTCGATCTCCGCCACCGTGAACCAGTCGCCGCGCTCGATCTCATCCTCCTGCAGGGTGAACGGTCCCTCGGCCTCCACGCGGTAGACCCACACGAATTCCTGGCCGGTCTCCTCCCGGGCCTCGATCTTGAACAACCGTCGCGGTGCCTGCTCCGGCCGGCAGCCGAGTTCCTCCGCCAGTTCGCGCTGCGCCGTGCCATCGTAATCTTCCCCGGCTCCGACGTGCCCGGCGGCGGAAGAATCCCACACGCCGGGAAATAAGTCTTTCTGCCATGATCGCTGGTGCAAAAACACCCGCCCGGCGCGGTTGACGACCAGCAGATGCACCGCCCGGTGCCGGAGCTTCAAACGATGCACTTCCCGGCGCGGCTGCTGCCCCGTCACCCTGTCCTGCTCGTCCACCACATCGAAAAGCTCATCCAGATTCTGCGCCATGAATTAGCTTTGTCATTCGTGTCTGTTCGTGTCCATTCGTGGTTTCCAATTTTCCCATGGCCAAAATCGAAATCAGTCAGGTCGCCGAGATCCTCAAGAAGCACAAGCTCGACCCCTCCATCCTCCGCGAGATCGTCGAAGAGATGAACGAAATCACCGCGCCGGCCGCGGATGAGGACCTCAAGCCCCCCGCGCCGAAGAAGCAGTTCGTCATCTTGCTCTCCGACATGGAGGGCAAGCTGCCCCGCAAGGACCTTACGGGTTGGGTCGTGCAGATCCCCGAGGACGCCAGCCCCTACTCGACCACCGACCGCGTCTTCAAGGGTGCCTACGATTTCAACGCCTCCAAGCGCGGCCGCCTGCTGCCGGTGAAGTCCATCGGCGAGGCCCTCGAAAGCGCGGCGGCCAAATATTTCCGTGAGTCCGAACTTTGGGTGAAGACCAAGCTCCCCGTCGCCGTCGTCGTCACCGACAACGTCCTGCCGAAGGACGAGTTTAAGATGGAGAAAGTGGACCGGCGCCGGAAGGAAGGCTGAGCCCGGCCGCGGCCTCCGCTGGCTCCGGTGCAAGCAGTATCGTCTACCGCAGCCCCGCCTGCTCGGGCTTGAGGCCGCGGGCCTTCAGCGCCGCGGCCACGGCTTTCAGGTCGAGTCTCGCGCCGGGCGTCACCCCGTTGCGGGCAAACCAGCCCTGGTTCATCTCGAGGCAAAACTGGATGTGCCGGCTGCGGGATTTCACCGTCCGCTCATCGAGGGGATACAGGGGGTAGATCTCCTGCAGCTCGCCTTCCGGTCCGATGTAGCCGATGTCGAGCGGCAGCGTCGTGTTGCGCATATAGAAACCCTGCGGTTGCGGCGTGGTGAACACAAACAGCATGCCTTCGTCCTCGCCCATGGTTTTTCGGAACATGAGTCCCTTTTGCAGCTCCGCCGGCAGGGCCGCGATCTGCAGCTGCACCGTGCGGTCGCCGATCTTGATGGTGAAGCGGTCGGCCACCGTTTTGGGCGGTGCGTTATTGGCCGCATCGGAATCGCCGCAGGCGGTGAGCAGAGTGAACATCGCGAGGAGTGGTAGAAGGCGGCGGGAAAACATGCGGCATCATTCCCACTCAAGGAGCGGTCTTCGTAAATCCCAAATTGCACTCCGGTCACTTTCACCCTCACTCTCCCTCCCATGCCTTCCCCCCTCCCCCCGCTCCTCTACACCGACACCCACACCAGCTCCGACCTGCTCTATTTCGGCCGCGTCGAGGTGCACGACCCCTTCATCGCCTTCGGCGCGCGCGGCAAAAAGATCACCGCTCAGCGCGGACTGGAATTCGGCCGCGTCAAGCGCACGAGCGACTTCGATGTCGTCCTGCCGCAGGAACTCTGGCTGGCGAAGGCCCAAAAACACTACGGCGCCCGGGCCGGCGTCCCCGAGATCATCGCCACCCTCGCCCGGGCCTACGGCCAGCGCGCCTTCCGGGTGGCGGATGATTTCCCCGCCGCGCTCTACCTCCAGCTGACGAAGCTGGGGCTGAAGCTGAGGTTTGCCGATGGCATGCTGTTCCCCGAGCGCGAGATCAAATCCGACTGGGAGGCCGCCTGCATTCGCGAAGGCAACCGCCTCTGCTCCGTCGGCTACACGCTTGCGGAAAAAATCCTGCGCGCCGCAAAGATCAAGGGCCGCTCCCTGCTTTATCGAGGCAAGCCGCTCACCTCCGAGCGTCTGCGCTTCGCGATCGAGACCGCCATCAACGAGCAGGGCGGCAACGCCCAGGGCACCATCGTCGCGGGCGGCGACCAGGCCTGCGATCCGCATGAGCGCGGCTCCGGACCGCTCCGTCCGCACGAGCTCATCATCATCGACATTTTCCCGCGCGTCGTGAAGTCGGGCTACTTTGGGGACATGACCCGCACCTACCTCAAGGGCCGGCCCCGCGAAGTGCAGCGCCGGCTCGTCGCGACGGTGCGCGCGGCTCAGCAGCGCGCCCTCAAGGCAATGCGCGCGGGGGTGGACGGCCGCGTCGTGCACGCCGCCTGCGCGGACTGCTTTGCCGAGGCCGGCTACAAGACCAAGCGCACCAAGACCGGCTCCGTCGGTTTCTTCCACGGCACCGGCCACGGCCTCGGCCTCGCGGTGCACGACGCGGGCCGCATGTCGCCCACCGTCCCCTACCCCCTCAAACTGGATTCGGTGCTGACCGTGGAGCCGGGCCTGTATTATCCCGGCCTCGGGGGCTGCCGCTGGGAGGATGTTGTGCAAGTCACCGCCAACGGCACCAAGCCGCTGTCGAGGCATCCCTACAACTGGGAGATTCGGTGAGCAGGAGATGATTTAACCACAGATCGACCCAGATGCTCGCAGCTACCAAACCCCGGATCACCAGCCGGAATTCCGTGCCGCCTCCTGGTCTTGCTCCTGTCTGTGTCCATTTGTGTTCATCTGTGGTTTTCCCATCAAATTCATAGGCCATGCCTGAGCTGGCTGAAGTTGAATTTTTCCGCAAACGCTGGAGCGCCGGGCACGGCGCCAAGGTTGTCGCGGTGAAATTGCACGCGGGGAAGCAGGTCTTTCGCGACTGCGACCCCGCCCGGCTGAAAAGGAAACTGACCGGGGCAACTCTCCTCAGCTCGGAGACGGCTGCGAAGCAGATGCTGTTCCGTTTCAGCGGCGGCGCCCTGTCCCGGGCGGAGTCGAGGGGCTGGCTCGGGATCCACCTGGGCATGAGCGGCGAGCTGCGCGTCGAGGCGCCCGGTTACGCGCCGGCCAAGCACGACCATTTCGTGCTGGTGCAGGCGAATCGCCAGCTGGTTTTCAACGACCCGCGCATGTTTGGCGGCGTGCTTTTCTCCACCGGCCCCAAGCCGCCCGCGTGGTGGACACGCATCGCGCCGGCGATCCTGTCCGAAGCGTTCACCGTCGGGACTGTGACCGAGTTTCTCCGCCGCCGGGGACGCGCCCCGATCAAGGCCGTCCTGCTGATGCAAGAGCGTTTCCCTGGCATCGGCAACTGGATGGCCGACGAGATTCTCTGGCGGGCGGCGATCCATCCCGCGCGTCGGGCCGGTTCGCTCACGCCGGACGAGATCCGCGCCTTGCACCGCGAATGCCGTTTCGTCTGCCGGGGCGCCCTGAAATACAATGCCGGGGTCGGCGGCCGGATGCCGCCGGAACTGAATGCCTTCATGCCCGACTCCTGGCTCTTCAACCACCGCTGGGAGGATGACGGCCGTTGTCCCCGCACGAAAAAGCCGCTGTGCCGTGCGACGGTCGGCGGGCGCACCACCTGCTGGTCCCCCGCCCGGCAGAAACTACGCTGAGCCGCCCTCGTCCGGCGGGCACCACCCTTCTTTATTTGTAATCTAATAGATTACAAATATCCGAAGCACCTTGGGGAACTCGTCGCTGATTTCTGCATGGACGGCCCCCACTCCTGTGGGATTTGCTCGCAGAGTGTCCATGGTCAAACAACGTCTCGACGAACTGCTGGTGGCCCGGGGGCTGGCTCCGTCCCGCGCCCAGGCCAAGGCCCTCATCATGTCCGGCCGCGTGCGGCACGGCAGCGACCGACTCGACAAACCGGGCAAGGAATACGCCGCCGACCACGAGTTGAGTGTCGACCAGCCGCCGCGCTTCGTCAGCCGCGGCGGGGAAAAACTCACGGCTTACTTGGAGAAATTCCCCGTCGTTCTCACTGGCGCGCATGTGCTCGATGTCGGCGCCTCGACCGGTGGTTTCACCGATTGCGCGCTGCAGGCCGGCGCGGCCTCCGCCACCTGCGTGGATGTCGGCCACGGCCAGTTGCACGAGAAGATCCGGCGCGACCCGCGCGTCACCAACCTCGAGAAAACCAACGCGCGCCACCTCGCCCCCGGCGTCCTGCCCCGCGCCAGCTATGATCTCGTCGTCATGGACCTGGCGTTCATCTCGCTGAAAAGCGTTTTACCCGCCGTGTGGCCGTTCCTTCGTCCGGGCGGCACGCTCATCGCGCTGGTGAAACCCCAGTTCGAGGCAGGCAAGACCGAGGTGGACAAAGGCGAGGGTGTCATCCGCGACGACACCGTGCGCGCCCGCGTGCTGGCCGAGGTGCGGGATTTCGCACGGCGCGAGCTGCCCGGCGCGGAGCTGCGCGGTGAAATGGAGTGCCCGGTCCACGGCGCCGACGGCAACCGCGAATACCTGCTGGGGCTGACCAAGGCGGGGGCAGCGATCCCGCCCCACCATAAATTGGTATTCCCATAACCGCGTTTATCAGCGTAATCAGCGGGGAACCAACATGCCGCCCCTCCGCAAACTGGCCTTTGTCTACAACTCGGAAAAATCCGGCGCGGCCGAACTCGCCCAGGAACTGCTGGAGATCGCCCGCCTCGGCGGGGCCAAGAAAGTGAAACTGTCCGGCGACCGCCATTTGCCGCGGGGGTTTTTCAAGGATTGCGACGCCTGCTGCGTCATCGGCGGCGACGGCACGCTGCTCGGCGTGGTGCGCGGGGCGGCGGCGGCGGACATCCCCATCATCGGGGTCAACCAAGGCGGTCTCGGTTTTCTCACCACCTTCTCAGCCGACGAAGCCCGGGCCCAGTTTGCCGCCCTGCTGGAGGGCGACTACCGGCTGGCGCAGCGCGCCCTGCTCGACTGCAAAACCGGCCCCCGCCGCAGCGACATCGCCCTCAACGATGTGTTGATCAAGCACGCCAAGCCCTCCCGCATCGTCCGGTTGGAGGTGCTCGCCAATGGCAAGCTCGTCACGGATTACACCTGCGACGGTTTGATTTTCTCCACGCCCACCGGCTCGACCGCCTACAATCTCGCCGCCGGGGGCCCGATCATCCACCCGGCGGCGGGGGTCATCGCCATGACACCCATCTGCCCGCACACACTGAGCAACCGCACCATCATCTTTCGCGACGACGTGAAGCTCACGATCGTCAACCGCAGCGAGGGCGCGCGGCTGCTGGTGGCGATGGACGGCCAGCGCAACATGGTCGTGACGGAAGGCTCGCCGGTGGAGATTTCCCTCGCCGCCCCCACGCTCGCGCTCGCCCAACGGCGCGACTACTCGCATTTCGAAGTCATGCGGGCCAAGCTCAAGTGGAGCGGCGGCCTGCTGGACAAAAAATAAAACCCCGGCGCGATAGCCGGGGTCAGGGTAGCCTGGCGCTGCGGGCAACTATTTTTGTTCGTTCTCGTGGCGGCTCTTCTTGGCCTCACGCTCGGCCTTTTTGGTATCCTTGGCGACTTCCTTGTCCGCTTTCATCGCGGCCTTCTCGGCGTCATCGAGCTTGCCGTCCTTGTTGACGTCATATTTCGCGAGGTTCGCCGCCCTCATCTCCTTGGCCTTCGCGTCAGCGTCGGCCTTCATGGCGGCTTTCTCGGCGTCATCGAGCATGCCATCCTGGTTGGCATCGTATTTCTTCATCATTTCCTTGGAGGGCTTTCTCTCCTTGTCGGCCTCATCCTTGGCTTTGACGATCGTGGTGGTGAACCCAAGCGCCAGCAGACCCAGCGCGATTCGAAACATGGTGGTGAGTGACTTCATCGGACCTCCACTGAGGTCATTTGGGAATGCGAGTGCAAGCCCTCGGATTGATCTGAACCTCCCGGCGTTGAAATTTACTTTTCTCTGACAGGTTCGGGCCGGACCACCAATTGCACGCGACTGGCAGTTTGGAAATACCGCCGGGCAAAAGCCTGCACGTCGGCCAGCGTGACGGCGTCGATGCGCGCATCGTAGGTGCGCCAGTCGTTGACCGGCAGGCCGTAGATCGCATTCAGCGCCGCTTGCATGGCGCGTGCCGAGTTGGTCTGCATCCCCATGCGCTTGCCGGCCTTGAGCCGGGTCTGGCAGCGGCGTAACTCCTCGGCCGCCACCCCGCCCGACTGCACGCGGGCGATCTCAAGGTCCAGCTCGGCGAGGACTTCCCCGTGGCGCTCGGGGCTCGTGCCGGCGAAGAAATAAAACATCCCGGTCTCAAGACCGACGATACGG
Source organism: Verrucomicrobiota bacterium (assembly GCA_031387725.1). Lineage (GTDB taxonomy): Bacteria > Verrucomicrobiota > Verrucomicrobiia > Opitutales > Opitutaceae > Lacunisphaera. Next base: position 9,674 of record JANNDM010000141.1, read on the forward strand.
CTGGAGCGGACGAAATACGCCAGGCTCTTCTCCTCGCGCACGCGTTCGAACAGGTGCGACGACATGCCGCTGAACAATTCGTCCATGACCTCGCTCACGTCATAGTCCTTGGCGTGGAGGCCCGGCCCGGGAAAGGCCTGGAAGACGATCGCCTGCTGCCGTGGCTGGGTCTCGGTGAAATCACCGGCCGCGGCCGGCCGTGGCGCCGTGGCCGTGGCCGCCTGGCCCTGGGGCAGGAGCGCGAGAAACGACTTCAGTTTCGGCCCCAGCTTCCTCGCGTCAAAATCGCCCGCCACGGCCAGCACGGCGTTGCCGCTCACCAGGAGCCGCCCGTGCAGCGCGCGCAGGTCGGCCACCGCGATGGCCCGCAGACCCGCCTCGTCCCCGCCGCTCTCGATGGCAAAGGGATGCGGGCCGAAGAATTTCTCGCGCATCTTCTTCCGGCCGACCGTGACCACATCATCGAGGCCCTCCTTGAGTGCCGCCAGCGCCGACGCGCGCTCGATCTCGAGTCGGGCCGGCCGGAACGCCGGCCGCAGGACGGCATCCGCCATCAGCTCCAATGCGAGGCTGGCATCGCCGGGCAAGACCTCGGCCGCGAGCCCGAAGCTGTTGTTGCCCGAGAAATCGCTGAAGCCGCCGCCCACTTCCTCGATCGCCAGGGCCACTTGTTCGGCGGAGCGTTTCGTGGTGTCCATGGTCAGCAGCGTGGCGAGCAGGCTGGTCACGCCCCGCCGTTCCGCCGGCTCAAACAGCGGGCCGCCGGCGAAGGCCAGCCGCAGGTGCAGGTTGGGCAGCTGCCGGTTCGGCTGCAGGAGCAGCCGCGCGCCATTGGGCAGTGTGAGTTCGGAAAAATCAAGAGACCCTCCTTGGCCCAGGCTGCGACGGGCGACCGGCTCAGCCGAGCCGGTCGGGTTGGACGAGACGACCGTGAGCTTCTCCGGCACGAGATACGTGCGCATCACGCGTCGCAGGTCCGCGGGGGTGAGGGCAAACAGCCGCGCGAAATAGGTCCGCGTGTAATTGATGTCGCCGACCACGACCTCGCCCGCCCCCAGGCGCGAGGCCTGGCCGGACATCGTTTTGCGGCCGTTGACCTCGGAGGTCACGGCCTGCCGCACCGCCTTGGCCAGCAGCTTCGCGCTGACGCCAAGGTTCGTAATACGAACAATCTCGCGGAGCACGGCCGCCTCGGCGGCGGCGCGGTTATCCGGATCAGCCAGGAAGGAAATATAAAACAGGCCGCTCGTGCCGGGGCTCCAGGCCATGGCGTCGATGGTGTGCACCAGCCGGGCTTTGTCGCGGATGCTCTGCCAGAGGATCGAGCTGTCGCCATGGCCGAGCACCATGGCGAGCAGGTCGAGCGCCGGGGCATCGGGATGCGTCAGCCCGGGGATTTGCCACCCGAGTCCGGCGCGGGAGACCAGCACGTCCTCGTGCAGATGCTGATCGCGGCGGGAGAGCTGGGCCGGTTCGTCGGGCACGAGCACCGGAGCGAGCCGCCCGCGTGGCGCTTTCCCGAAATGCTCGGCAAGGGCCGACCGCGTCGCCACCGGCTCGAAGTCTCCCGCGATAACCACCACGAGATTGTTGGGCACATAGCGGGCACGATAGTAGGCCAGCAAGTCTTCGCGGGTGGTGGCGGAAAACACGTCGCGGTGGCCGATGATGGGCTGGCGGTAGGGGTGCGCGCGGAAAGCGGTTTCGAACAGCGCCTGCGACAGCCGCTGGTCGGGATCATCGAGGCCCATGTCAATCTCGCGCAAGATGACATCTTTTTCCTTGATCACTTCCTCGGCGGGCAGGGTCGAGTGCAGCGTCGCGTCGGCCAGCAAGTCGATGGCCACGGCGGTGTGTTCGGCCGGCACATCGATGTAATAAACGGTGCGGTCAAACGTCGTGTAGGCGTTGATGGAGCCGCCGTGGGCCTGCACCGTGGCGGAGATCTCCCGGCCGGCGCGACGCTCCGTGCCCTTGAAGAGCATGTGCTCGAGGTAGTGCGAGAGACCGGCGCCCAGATGCGCGCCCTCGTGGGTGCTCCCCGTTTTCACCCACACCTGCACCGAGCACACGGGGGCGGCGGTGTCGCGCTTGAGCAGGACGGTGAGGCCGTTGGGCAGCGTGTAGCGTTCGACGGGCTCGGCCCAGAGAGTTTCCAGCAAGGCGAGGTCGCGGGGGCGGGCGGACTTGGATTTGGCCATGAATGCGACGGCCCGCTCAGGCGGCGCCGGAAATGCCCCGGGGTCGCCGCGTTCCGGCAGGTTGGAAGGGCTTCACAAATGCCTCGTCGAAATCGTAAAGGTCGGAGAAATCCTCCCGTCGGTCCGTCTCGGTCTTGCTGAAGACATTGTATTCGATCAGATTGAAGACGATGTCGCCGAAATCGACGCAGCGCGTTATACCCCACTGGTTCAACACGGTCTTGGTCAACGGTCCGAATTGCTCGAGGGCAAAGGCGCGGATGCCCGCCAGCAGTTCGGCGCCGGTGACGTGCTGCGACTTGCCCGTGCGCTCCGGGTTTTTCTTCTTCGTCTCCTTGACGGTGTGGTCGAGTGCTAACCGGACAAAGTTGTAGGCTTTGCGGTCGAAGCGGGTGTCCTCTTTACAGATCAATCCGACAATTTCGGAAAATTCCAAGTCTTGCATGAATTTCAGGGGCAATAGCTAGCACAGCCCGCGGCGCGCCGCAACCTTGCATCAGCATCCCCCCACCCAGTGGCCGGCATCAGAATGCGCTGCCCAGCGATGCCAAATGCCGAATAGGGGGTTGTGCCCAGACCGGAAACTACTCCTCGCGTTTCACTCGAAGATGATGCAAATAATACTCCATACCCCACATGATATCCGCCACCCAATCGAACCACCCCTTGGGCAACGTCGCCAGTCCCGGCGCGACGGAGAGCGCTGCGACCGAGGCCCGTAACCGCATCCGGAGTGAAGGACTGCGCGTCACCAAACCGCGCCTCGCGATTATCGCATCCCTCCACCGCCATGTGGGCCCGATCAGCATCGAGCGCATCCATCTGGATGTGGGAGCCGAGGCCTGCGACCTCGTCACCGTCTATCGCAGTCTCGCGGCGTTCGAGGGGATCGGACTGGTGCGCCGCAGTTACCTGCACAACGGCACCTGCCTCTACGAACTCACCCTCACCGACCGGCACGACTACCACATCGTGTGCAAAGCTTGTGGCGCCACGGAGCGCGTCGACTATGTGCCAGTCGAGGGCACGGAGCGCCTGCTCGCGGAACGCGGCTACACGCAGGTCAGCCACGTCGTGGAATTTTTCGGCGTGTGCCCCAAATGTCAGTCGGCCACCGCCAGCCGCCAGAAAGCCCCGGCGATCCCGCGCGAGCGCGGTTGAGCCCCGCAAACGGTGCAAATATCCTGCACCGTTCTCCTCGCTCGCCGGGCCGGAAATTTGCACCGTTGCCAAACGCAAGCCTCTGTTGCTCAATACCCGCAACTGGCCGAGCCGTATAACGCGGTAAGGCTGAATAACACTGATCGGCGGAAGAATATGTTTATCGATCGCGATGACGTAAGAGGTTTTCTCCGGTTCTCCGGCGTGATTGCTTTCGTTATCTCGGCTGTGTTCTTGGCTATGTCGATAGACTGGCCTGGTGGTGTTCGCAAAGATCGAGCCACCGGAATTTGGTATGACGCCGCCATTCGTCGCGGGCAGGCGTTTTATCTGCCGTTATCTGGAGGCGCCGCAATCGCAGGAGTTCTATTTTTCGCGGTGTCTAGCCGAGACCGCTTCGGGACTTCGAAGTCCCGAAAGAAAGAGCCGATCCAGCTGCCAGAGACAACGCGCGGGAAGTGACCGTCATTCGCATGGCCCAGCTCCGCTCCACTTCTCCCCTAATTTCAGGTTCAGAGCGCGCTCGCCCGCGCGCGTCTCATCGTTAACGTTCGGCCCAAGAAAAGAGTCCTGCTGAAGGCCACCAGCCTTCGCGCAAGGCTACGGCCGGCATGAAGGGCCGGCGAGTGTTCAGTCGGATTTGAGCGGGTTGACGGCCCGCACCCACTCTTTCACCGGCACGCCGCCCTTGAGGTGTTCGCGGCGGATGCGGTCGAATCTCTCCGGCGTCACCTGCGCATACCACACGCCCTCGGGATAGACGACGAGCCATGGGCCGTCGTGACACATCCGCAGGCACGCGGCCTTGGTCCTCATCGCCGGGATGCCGTGTTCTTTGAGCGACCCCTTCAGGTGCTCCCACGTGGCCAAGCCCTGCTCCGGCGCGCAGCAGTCGGGCCCGACGCACAGGAACAGGTGCCGCCGAGCGGTGGGCCCGCCGATCTCGGCGAAGGATTTAGGATTTTTCACCGGAGAAAACAGAGACAAGGCAGGAGATAGGCGGGGTTCAATTCTCCGTTCTCTCCGTTACCTCCTGTGCCATCATTCAGCTTTTCAGCGCGGCAGCGTAGTTCCGCTCGGCCTGTGTCCAGTTGAGCACGTTCCAGAACGCGGCAATGTAGTCCGCGCGCCGGTTCTGATAGTGCAAGTAGTAGGCGTGTTCCCAGACATCGAGACCGATGACGGGCATGGCACCATCGCTCAGAGGCGAGTCCTGATTGGCGGTCGAATGGACCGTCAGCACGCCGTTCTTCAGGCTTAGCCAGGCCCAGCCGCTGCCAAAGCGCTTCATCGCGGCCTCGGCGAACAGTTTCTTGAACTCATCCATCGAGCCGAAGGCCCCGGCGATCGCGACGGGCAGTTGTTGGATCGAGGCCCCCTGGTCCGGCGCAATGATTTTCCAGAAGAACGAGTGGTTCACATGGCCGCCGGCGTTGTTGCGGAGGCCGGTGCGGATGTTATCCGGCACGCTGGCGAGATCGCGCACCAGCGCCTCGGGACCGCGCGCCAGCAGCTCGGAGTGCCCCTCGAGCAGTTTCTTCGCGTTGTTGATGTAGGCCTGGTGATGCTTGCTGTGGTGAATTTCCATCGTCCGCGCGTCGAGGTGCGGTTCAAGGGCGCTGTAGGCGTAGGACAGCTTGGGCAATTCCCAGTCCAGGGCGGGCGTTGTGGCCGCGGTGGCAGCGGTGGCCCGGTTCAGCCCGAAGCCGGTGGCCGCGACACCGGTGCCGATAATTTTCAACGCGTCGCGCCGCGTCATGGCGGAAGAAGGAGGGGGAGTGCTCATGGGTATGGGGATTAGCCCGACTATAGCCAACAAGGGCCGCGAGGAAAGCCCGGGTTTAGTGAGGGAGTATTGCCAATTGGAGGCGAGGTGCCCTCCGCTGCCCGCAACAATCGCTGGCCTGCCTCTCGGGGTGAGGACACCCCGCCTACACCTGCTTATCGTAGCGATAGCCGACCCCGTGCACCGTCACGATGGCCCGCGGTTCATCGGGGGCCGGTTCCACTTTTTTCCGCAATTGCGCGACATGCTGGTCGAGCGTCCGGGTGGTGCCGAAGTAACCGACGCCCCACCCGGCGTTAAGCAGCGCATCCCGCGTGAGCACTTCGCCCGGATGGGCCGCGAACACCTCGGCGAGCTTCATTTCCCGCGCAGTGAGCGACGCGGACCGACCCGCCACCGCCGCAGTGAACTTGCGCCGGTCGATCTCCGCCGCGCCGAGTCGGAAAACCGGCGGCAGCTCGGGCGTCGCCAGCGCCGGGCCGGACGCACGGGCGCGCCGGAGCAACGCCTCCACCCGGGCCAGCAGCTCGTGCACGCCGAAGGGCTTGAGCACATAGTCGTCGGCGCCGAGCTTGAGTCCGACGACCTTGTCGATCTCCTCGCCCTTGGCGGTGAGCAGCAGGATGGGCACCCCACTGCCCCCGCTGCGCAGCGCGCGACAGACATCGTAGCCGCTCTGCTGAGGCATCATCACATCGAGGATCACGAGGTTGTATTTCTCCTGCGGAAAAAGTTTCAGCGCCTGCGCACCGTCGCTCGCAGCGGTGACGGAATAGCCGTCACTTTCCAGCGTGGCGATCAGCCCCAGCCGGATGTTGACGTCGTCCTCAGCGAGGAGAATTTTGGCTTTCATGAGCGGAAATGTGGGAGCGAGCTTGCTCGCGACCGGCAAAACGCGAGGGCAATTTGTCGCGAGCAAGCTCGCTCCCACAATGAGGAAAATGCTTTCATGGCAGTTCGAGCGTAAAATTGGCACCGCCCCCTTCCCGCGGCAAGTAGCGCAATTCACCGCCGAGGCCGCGCGCGAGCTGCCGGGCGATGCTCAGGCCGAGGCCTGCGCCGGTCTTTTCCGCCGTGAGCCGGTCGTCCACCCGGTGGAATTTTTCAAAGATGCGATCCCGGTGCTCCGGGGGCACGCCGGCCCCTCGGTCGAGCACGCGAACCAACGCCCCGCCGGCCGGGCGCGGGGTCAGTTCCACGGTCACCTCGCCGCCCGCCGCCCCATATTTGGCGGCGTTGTCGAGCACGTTGAGCAGAATTTGCTCCAACGCATCGCGGTCGGACGTCACCGTCAGCGGCTCCACCGGCAGCGCACGCTTCAGGGCCAGGCCCGCCTCGACGAGGCGGGGCGTCTGGGTGTCGAGCAGACGGGTCAGCTCGGCGCGCAGTTCCAGTAGCTCCCGGGCATATTTTTTCTGGCCCTGCTCCAGCCGGCTGAAATCGAGCGCATTGCCCACCAGCCGGGCCAGCCGCTGCGTCTCGCGGCTGATGGTGCGGAGATAATCGCCGCTCTGCGCCGCATCCCGCACCCGCCCCGACTCCAGCAGTTCGGAGTAGAGGCGGATCGTGGTCAGCGGGGTCTTGAACTCGTGCGAGACGTTGGCAACGAACGAGGTTTTCTGCGCCGCCTCGGCCTCGCTGCGCCGCGCCTGCCGGAGCAGCAGCGAGCCGCCGACGACGATCGCGGCGACAAAGATTCCCACCAGCAGCGTGCTGATCAAAAAGAAACCGCCACTTCCCACGCCGTCGCCGGTCGCCGTCGGCACAAACGCCACGACATCCCAGCCGGGCAACAGATCTGAGGCGAGGGGCACCGTGATCGCCGGCGCCGCCGCGCGGGCCACGGCTCCAGCCTGGTGCAGCACCCGGCCCTGGTCGTCGCGCAACGTGTAGCCCTCCTCCCCCGAAATTTCCGCCGGCAGCGCCCCGCCCAGCCGGCTGATGAGCGCCGCCATCTCCAACTCAACCCCGCGCACCTCGCCCGCACCCGCGGGCTGCACCCAGCCCAAGAGATGAAGGCGGCCCTCGACCTTCAGCGGCAGCCAGCCGCGTTGCTCGCGCTGGGCCTCGGCGTCTTTTTCGCCAGAGCGGTAACCGGGCGCGGCTGACATCCGGTAATTTGTCTCAGTGGTCTGCGGCCTCACCGGCAGGGCGCTGGCCGTCACGGCAGCGCTGCGCTGCTCCCCGGACGAGCCGGATGCACCGGCCGGGCCCGGTTCAATCCGATCCATGGCCGGGGCCCCCGGCTCCCGGCGGCCGGCGCCGGCATAATCATTCTTCGCCAACGCCTGCACCTCGCGCCGGGCGCTTTGCACCTTCGAGACATTGGATGCGACCTGCTGCCGGGCCAGTGAATCATCCGTCTCCTTTTTCTGCGCGACTTGGTCCGCCGTCGGGGCGGGGTAACCCGGGTAACGGTGGGCGGATACGGTCGTCTGCCACGGCGGCGACTCGCGAAGCCGGGCGCTGAACCGCCGCAGGAAACCGCGCCCGTCGTCATTGGTCTGGCCCGCGGCGGGCCGCAGCACCTCACCGTCCGGCGCACACCGGAAGGCGGTGCGCACGAGGGGATTTGATTTCTCCAGCCGGTCGAGCCAGCCATCGAGGCCCCCGGCCGGATCTGCCGCGAGCAGATCGAGCAGGCCGTTTTGCACATCGCCGACGAGCAATTCAACATTCTCCGCGATCAGCCGGGTGCGGGCCGTCACCGCCGCGCGCCGGGCTTCGTCGGCATAGGCCGCGCGATCCCCCAGCCGCGCCTGCTCGCGCCGCAGGAGCACGATGGCGCCGAGGCCCACCCCCAGAGCGGGGATGAGCAGCAGCAGCCAGTAAGCCAGGATGCGGCGCGAGGCGGGAGACACGAGGACACGCTAGGATAAATACGCCGGTTGAAAAGCAGCGAAACACCGGCGCGGGTGATCACGGACGGGAGGACTGCTGGTTCTTCACCTGTTGGCTGTCCGTGCGGTAGGACTTGCGCTGGGCGTTGTCGAGCCCGTCGCGCTCGAGGCGGGCGGCTTCGGGTGCGGCGGCGGCCGCGGAGGCTGACACGGCGGAGTTCGAGTAAGCCTCGCCCATCTCCTTCAAAGCGGCGGAGCGCTGCCGCAGCAGGGCGGCGGCTTCAGATTTTTTGCCGCTGTCGACCAGCACGATGGCGTCGTCTTTGGCCACCGCCAGCACGTTGGCGGCATAGTCGGCCTGCACCTGGTGGTCCGCCGAGGCGACCACGATCTTCCGCTCGGCGCTGAACGATACCTTGCGCTGGGCGGTGACGCTGGCGGAGCGTTGGGTGAGCGCATCCTCATAGCGGACGGTGGCCCGGGCGATCTCCCGCTCGGCGCCCGCCTGCTCCGGCGAAACCTCGACCTCGATGAGGGCGAATTTTTCCTGGCCGCCGTAAAGCTGGTTCAGGGTCAACTCGGCCGTCTGGCCGCGGATGGAACCTTCGCGGCCCACGAAATTGACGGGCCGCACGCCCGCGGGGAAGTCGATCTCGATGACCACGCGGCGCGCGACGACGTTGAGCACGTCGCCCAGCTCCCGGTTGAAGATGCCCGGCAGATCGCTGCTGTTTTCCACGAAGTAGGTGTTGCCGTCGCTGCGCGAGGCGAGCCGGGTCATCAGGTCCTCATTGAAGCCGAGGCCGAGCCCGATGGTGGTGACGGAGATCCCTTCCTTCAGCAGCGAGTAGCCGAGCCGGCCAAGCTCCTCGGGCGAACTCGGGCCGACGTTGGCCAGGCCGTCCGAGAGGAGGATAACGCGATTGACGTAGCGGCCGTCCTCGATGTGCCGGCGCACCTCCATGGCACCGCGGGTCACGCCGCCATGGAGCGCGGTGTTGCCTTCCGCCTCGATGCTGCGAATGGCCGCCTCCAGTCCCCGCACCCGGTCCATCCGCTGCGCGGGCACGATGGTCTCGACCTGTGTGTCGTAGGCGATGATGGAGATGATGTCATCCGGCCCAAGCCGGCGCACCAGTTCCAGGGCCGCCTCGCGGGCCCGGGCGATCTTGTCGCCGCCCATCGAGCCGGAACGGTCGATGACCAGCGCGAGGTTGACCGGCGGGCGCGACTCACGTCGCGGCAACCGGATACAATCAAGGCCGATCTTGACGACGGCCCGTTCGGTAGAACCCGCCGGAAGCACACTGCGGTCGACATCGACGTGCAGGCGCACGGGCTGTTCAGTCACCGACTTGGCGAAAAGCGATGCCGCGCCCGAAAGCGCGACCGCGAAGAGAAGAATAACGAGGGATGATTTCATGTTGGATTTTGGGATTACGTCGCCGATTAAAGCAGAAACCACCCGCGGGGTTGTCAGCGGCCCGTCAGGCAATTGTCAGGCAATTGTCAGATCCCGGCGCGTTCGCCTTTCCCTGCCCCCGGGATTCAGCGGGGATAATGCAGTTGCAAGAGGTGGAACCGGGCCTCCGGCCCGGTTTTCCCCCGCGCACATCTGACCAACCCGCCCGGCCTGTCGTCCCTAGCTTAGGCGAAGAATGAAGGCCGGGTTCCACCATTGAACGTCGCCCTTTCGCCAGCGCTACTCCCGGGAGCAAGCTCCGGGGAATTTACGCGCGGCTTGCACAACCCGGCTGCTGCGGGGCTGGCCGGGCGGCGTCCTAATACCACTTGGAAACCCGCAGCCAGCTGCGGGGAATGTTTCAGCATTCGATGAAGACTGCGACAGAGGGTGCGACGCCAGGCTCTCACCAAAGCTTGTCTCACTCCGGCGCTCTGCTATCTCCTTCTCTCGTGCTTTTGTTCAAGCGCATCTTCAAATTTGAGAAAGCCAGGGTCGAGCAGCTGGAGAAGCGGCTTAACCTGCGGTATGTGCCCGGACGGGATTTCCCCCTCCAGGCGACCCTGCGCTGCGGCGGGCGCGATTATTCCGCAAAAATCCTGAACATGTCCGGCCACGGCATCGGCGTGCTGGTCAAGGAGAAGCCGGACCTGCCCGCCGGGCATCACCTCCGGGCTGACCTGCAGCTGGAACAGCACCGGCTCGAGCTCAAAGCCCGCATCGCGCATGTGGAGGCCCAGGACGGGGGCTTTGCCCTCGGTCTCGGATTTGTCTTTGAGGATTTTGAGCCGCAGAAGAGCTATATGCAGCTGCTCCAGCCGGTCGTCATCGGCCAGTCACTGCAACCGTTGGCGATCGACCGCATCGTGCAGGACGATCCCCAGTTCTTCAAAAGGATTTTTGTCGGGGACTCGGACTCGCTCCTCACCATCCGCCTGGCGCTCTCGCCGGTCGACCCGCTCCACAGTTTCGAATTACGGATGCTCGACTACTTTTGCCGGGGCAGCATGGATGACGGGACGAGCCAAACCTATGCCTTGGAATCCCGGGACGCGACGGAAGACACGACCGGCCAGCCGGTCTTCGAGGCTTCGGGCGGCACGCACGACGAGATCCGCCAGCTCTTCCGTTGGATCCTGCCCAACATTTCGCCCGCCGTGCCGGAGGATTTCCGGACCTTCCTCCAGCGGTTCGTCGTTTAGGCGAGCTGCCGGCGTGCAATCTGGTCCACTTGCTGCGGGTTGGCCTTGCCCTGCGAGGCTTTCATGACCGCGCCCTTGATGGCATTGAGCGCTTTTTCATTGCCGGCCTTGAACTCGGCCGCGGCCTTGGCATTTCCGGCGATGGCCTCGCTCACCCACTGTTCCAGTTCGCCGGTGTCGGTGGACTGGGCAAGGCCCTGGCGCGCGACGATGGCCTCGGGCATTTCGCCAGTCGCAAACATTTCAACGAACACCTCTTTGGCCATGTTGCTGGATATGACGCCGGACTCCACGAGCGCTACCAGGCCCGCGATATGCCGCGGCTGGACTTTGCTCCCGGCCAGCTCGACGCCCGCCACCGCGAGTTCGCGCTGCAGGTCATTGGCGATCCAATTTGCCACGGCCTGCGGCTTGCCACCAAGCGCCGCAGCCTCCTCAAAGAAAGCGCCCAGCGCCAGCTGCGGCACCAGCACGGAAGTGAGCGTGTAAGGCAGTTGGAATTCCTCCAGGTAGCGCCGCTGCCGGTCGAACATCCGCTCCGGCACGGTGGCCCGGATCGTCGCCAACCACGCCTCGTCCACTTTCACCGGCATGAGGTCGGGGTCGGGGAAATAGCGGTAGTCATGCGCCATCTCCTTCGAGCGCAAGGCGGCCGATGTCCCGGCCTCGCCCTCGTATTGGCGGGTTTCCTGGACGATGGTGCCGCCCGCCGTCACCACCGCATGCTGGCGGCGGATTTCGTGGGCGATACCGTCGCGCACGAAGGAGATGGAGTTGAGATTCTTCAGCTCGACCTTGGTGCCGAGCTGGGTCTGGCCGGCGGGGCGGATGGAAATGTTGGCGTCGCAGCGCAGCTGGCCCTTCTCCATGTCACAATCGGAAATGCCGCCCTGCACCAGCGCCAGGCGCAGCGCGGTCAGAAACGCAAAAGCCTCGTCGGCGCTGTGCAGCGCCGGCTCGGACACGATTTCCATCAGCGGCGTGCCGGCCCGGTTGAAGTCCACCAGCGAATCATGGACCCCGTGGGTGAGTTTGCCGACATCCTCCTCGAGGTGAATCCGGGTCAGGGGGATCTTCTTGTGCTCGCCCATGACATTGCGCGCCGGGCCGGGCAGCTCAATCTCGACCGCGCCGCCGAGGCAGAGGGGCTGGTCGTATTGCGTGATCTGGTAGTTTTTGGGCGAGTCGGGATAAAAATAATTCTTCCGGTCCCACTTGCAGACCGGCGCGATGGCGCACTCCAGCATCAGCCCGGCCTTGATGACCAGATCGAGCGCCACCTTGTTCATGACCGGCAGGGCGCCCGGCAAGGCCAGCACGACGGGATCGGTCAAGGTGTTCTCGGGCTCGCCGTAGCCGGCGGCGACGCGCGTGAATATCTTCGACGCCGTCTTGAGCTGCACATGGACCTCCAGGCCGATGACTGCTTCGTAGTTCATTCAGAAATAATTTAGGTGGAACTCAGGGAATCAGGAAGGAGTGAATTGCCATAGGGGAGTTTTCCAGTTTTCCAGCTTTCCACATTCAAAGTTCCGGGTGTCTCGTGTGCCAGTCGTGGGCCTGCTCGTAGTGCCGGGCGATGGCGAGCAGCCCGGCCTCGTCGAAGGGCCGGCCGATGAGCTGCAGACCAATGGGCAGCCCGCCAGCGGTGAAGCCGCAGGGCAGCGAGAGGCCCGGCAGGCCGGCGAGGTTGACGCTGATGGTGTAGATGTCGGTCAGATACATGGCGAGCGGGTCGGCGGATTTCTCGCCGAGCTTGAAGGCCGGCACGGGCGATGTCGGTGACAGCAGCGCAGCGCAATCACGGAGCACCGCGGTGAATTCGTTGCGGATGAGCGTGCGCACCTTCTGGGCGCGCAGGTAATAGGCGTCGTAGTAACCGCTGCTCAGCACATGCGTGCCGAGGATGATGCGCCGCTTCACTTCCGGACCGAAGCCCTCGGCCCGCGACCGCGCATAAATGTCGATGGCGTCCTTCGCCGCGGTGGAGCGGTGGCCATAACGGATGCCGTCGTAGCGCGCCAGGTTGGAGGAGGCCTCGGCCGTCGCGATCAGGTAGTAGACGGCCACGGCGTATTCCGCCGCCAACGGCAACGACACCTCTTTGATTTCGCAGCCCAATTGCCGGTAGTATTCAATAGCCTGCCTGACCGCCGCGCGGATCTCCGGGTCGAGCCCGGCCCCGAAGAATTCCTTCGGCACGCCGAGCCGCCACGGTCCCTTGCGCCGCGCCAGCTCGGCGCCGTAGTCCGGCACCTCCGCCTGGAACGAAGTGGAGTCGCGCGGATCATGCCCGGCGATGGCACGGAGCAACAGGGCCGCGTCCTCCACGGTATGCGTCAGGGTGCCGATCTGGTCGAGGGACGAGGCAAAGGCCGCCAATCCGTAGCGGGAAACAAGGCCATAAGTCGGCTTGAGCCCGACGATGCCGCAGAGCGCCGCCGGCTGGCGGACGGAGCCGCCGGTATCGGAACCGAGGGTGAGCGGCAATTCGCCGGCGGCGACCGCCGCCGCCGAGCCACCCGAGCTGCCCCCCGGCACCCGCGTCAAATCCCACGGGTTGGACGTCGGGCCGAAAGCGGAATTCTCCGTCGACGAACCCATGGCAAATTCATCGAGGTTCAGCCGGCCAAACGGGATCGCTCCGGCCGCCTTGAGTTTTTCTGATACGGTGGCGTCGTAGGGCGAAACGAAATCCGCCAACATCTTGCTTGAGCAGGTCAGCGGCTGGCCCGCGACGGCGATGATATCCTTCAAGCCGACCGGCAGGCCATCGAGCGGTCCCCTCGCCTGCCCGGCGGCCCGACGCTGGTCGGAGGCTTGGGCCAGCGCCAGAGCACCCTCCTCGGCGTAGGAGTTGAACGCCTTCACGCGGCCGTCGACCGCCTTGATGCGGGCGAGACACGCCGACAGCAGCTCAACCGAGGAAATTTCCCCCTGGCCGAGCCGTGCGGCCAGCCGCGTGGCTGATTGAAAAATGAGATCGGCGGCCATCGCTTACTCCACGACCTTGGGCACCACGATCAGGTTGTGCCGTTGGACCGGCGCATTGCCCAACGCCACCTCAACCGGGAGCCCGGGGCGCACGACATCCGCCTCCCACACATTGTAGACCGGCGAGGCGTGGGCCATCGGCTCGACCCCGGTCACGTCCACCTGCTTCAGCTTCTCGACATAGCCCAGGATATCAGCCAGCTGGCCGGCAAATTGCGCTTTCTCCTCCCCGCTCAGAGCGAGGCGGGCGAGGTTCGCGACATAGTCCAGGTTAAGGTCGGAATTCAGTCTCATAGGGACGGCAGCAATGCGGATTAAGCAGGCGACGGGATTGAAACTTGGCAACCGGCAAAACACTAGGCTGCAACCGAGCTTGAACCGAGGCGATAAACAACCTACGTGTCGCCCATGCTGCTTTTCAAAAAGATCCTTAATTTCAAAGCGGGAGGCGGCTTGGGCGACAAACGCGGGGCCACGCGCTACCCGGCCGGGGCGAAGATCCCTCTGAAAGCGAAGGTTACCTTGATCGGCCGGGATGGCGAGGGACATGTCCTCAAAGCAAACGATTCCCGCGCCATGGATTGGGGCGGGCAGATCGTCAACATGTCCACCACCGGAGTGAGCATGCGTCTGCACCCGGCGGCCATGGGTGAACGCGGGGAGAATTGCCGCCTCAAACTGGAACTTGACCACCAGATCTTTGAACTCGATGGCACGATCGCCCACTTTTGGTCCAGCCAACAGCATGCCACGATTGGCATCGCCGCCATCTTTCCCGACGCCCAAAGCGAAAAGGCTTTTCGCCAGCTCGTGGAGCCGGTGGCCATCGGGGCGGGTCTCACCCCCATCGACCCCAAGAATGTCGAGCAAGATGCCGCCGGCTTTCTGAAGGAACAATACGCCGGCGAAGATGAGTCCCAACTCACGCTCTGGCGCGAAGTCGCGGGGAAATCCATCCAGCATTTCGAGCTGCTGACCCACGGCTATTGCATCCGCGGCAGCGCCCAGTCCCCCGGACTGCAGATTACCTCGGCGGCCGAAACTCAAGCCAAGCTGACGTCGCCGCAGAAAGCCGAGGTGAGCCAGCTTTTCCGTCTGATTGTGCCCAACATTGCCAAGGCGGTGCCGGTGGAAGTCCGGACTTTCATCGAGCGGTTCGTCCAATGAAGCGAGGGGCGGCGCTCTGAGCGCCGGTGGTTCAAAACGGCGGGCCCAGTCCGCCGCGACCGGCCTCTCTCTTCATCCGGCCCGGACCGTCATCGTCCCATCCGCCATGATCGTCTGCTGAATCTTCCCGAAAGCCGCGTTGACCTCGTCATCCATCAGCGTGCGCTCCGCCGAGCGGAATGACAGGGCGAAGGCCAGGCTCTTTTTACCCGCCGGGAGACCCGCGCCGGTGTAAACATCAAAGACCTCGATGTGCCCGATGGCGAAGACATTGCCGGCCGTCGCCGCTCGGGCCGCGGCGAGCAACTGCGCCCGCACTTCAGCGGCCGGGCGGTGAGCATCGACGACGAGCGCGAGGTCGCGCAACGCCGCCGGATAAAGACTGAACGGCTGGTAGCGCCGGTGGCCCGCGGCCACCACGAGTTTCTGCGGCAACAGCGCCAAGGTGCCCGCCCATACCTGGCCCTCGACCCCCCCCGCGCGAACCATGGCGAGATTCAGCCGGCCGAACCGCGCGGTCCACCCATCCTTCATTTCGCCCGCGGCGGCCGACTGGCCCTCTTGCCAACCCCAGTAGGCTCCGCGCACCGGCCCGAGTTCCTGCGCACCCAGGTCGATCCCGGCCGCTTGGGCGAGAATCTCCACGTGGCGTTTCACCGCGTAGAAATCAGGCTCGGGGCGCGGGAGCCAGGCCCGCTCCTTGGGGTTGTGGCAGACCACAAAACCCACCGCCACGCACTCCTGCACCGTGCCATTCAGCTCCATGAACACGCGGCCGGTCTCAAACAGGTGCGAGGCCGCGACGCCGCGCGACTGGTTGAGCTTGAGCGACTCCAGGATGCCGAGGATCAGCGTCGGCCGCAGATGCGACTGGTCGTCGACAAACGGATTGGCCAGGGCGAGTTCACTGGCCGCTGCCGCCGAGACCCAGGTAGCCAGCTCCGACTGCGAGCGCAGGGTGTAGTTGACCACCTCGTGAAAATGCTGGCCGACGAGATAATCCGTGACCCGGCGATTGAAGAGCGCAATCGGATCATCATCGCCATCCGCCAGTGCCGGACCCGCGCACACCGCCGCGGGCACCCGGTCGGTGCCGTAAATGCGCAGCACCTCCTCGACAAGATCGATGGGCCGCTCGAGGTCACCGCGGTAACTCGGAATAGTGATGGTCCACTCCAGGCCCGCCTTGGATTCGCGCTCGGACTTGATGGGCAGGTGCAGGCCGATCAGGGCATCGCGCATCTCGTCGTCCGTGATATCGAAGCCGACCTTGGCGCGGATGTAATCGGGGGCAACGTTGATCTCGCGCGCCCACCGGCGGCCGCCGCCCACTTTGA
Source organism: Verrucomicrobiota bacterium (assembly GCA_031387725.1). Lineage (GTDB taxonomy): Bacteria > Verrucomicrobiota > Verrucomicrobiia > Opitutales > Opitutaceae > Lacunisphaera. The sequence goes on from JANNDM010000141.1 coordinate 25,824, forward strand.
CCACCGGCCCCACCACGGTGCCGCCGGCGGTCTCCAGAATCAGGTCGATGGCACGGCGGGCCGCCTCGTAGGTGCCGTGCTGATCCACCCCGCGCTCAAACCGATAGGACGAGTCAGAAGCCAGGCCGAGGCGCCGGGACGTCGCCCGGATGGACTGGGGGCGGAAATACGCCGCCTCGAGGACGATGTCGGTCGTGGTGGCATCCACGCCCGCGTCGTGCCCGCCCAAGATACCGGCGATGACGAGGGGCTTCGCCTCATCGGCGATGACCAGCATGCGGCTGTTGAGGGTGCGCTCCTTCTCGTCGAGCGTGAGGAGCTTCTCGCCGTCAACGGCGCGGCGCACAATGATCTGGCGCCCGGTGATCTTTTTCGCGTCGAAGACATGCAGGGGTTGGCCCAGCTCGAACATCACGAAGTTGCCCACGTCCACGAGATTGTTGATCGAACGCAGGCCGACGGCGGCGAGGCGTTCCTGCAGCCAGGCGGGACTCGGGCCCACCTTCACCCCGGTAACGGCAATGCCGATGTAGAGCGGGCAGTCCTCGGGTGCGTCCACGCGGATGCCTTGGAGAATCTCCGGCTGCAGTGCGCCTTTCAACTGCCCCTTGAATTTGATCTCAGGGAAGCGCACGTCGTATTTCAGCCAGGCCGCGAGTTCGCGGGCCATGCCAATGTGGCAAAGGGCGTCCGGGCGGTTTGGCGTGACCTCGATGTCGAACACCGTGTCGCCGTCGGGCATCACCTCGTTGAGGAGTTTGCCGAGCGGGGCCGTCGGATCGAGGAGCAACAATCCGGCGTGGCCGCCGGCAAGACCAAGCTCGTCGGGCGAACACATCATGCCGTCGGACGGCTCGCCCCGGATCTTGGATTGCTTGATCTTGAAATCACCGGGCAGCACGGCACCCGGGAGCGCGACCGGCACCCGGTTGCCGGGATCGCAATTGTGGGCGCCACAGACGATGGTGCGGACCCCGCCGTGGGCGAGGCCGACATCGACCGTGCAGACGGAGAGTTTGTCGGCATTCGGGTGCTTGGCACGGGTCTTGATCTCGCCGACGACGACAAGGGGCAACGGCGGCAGACCCAGCTGTTGCACGCCCTCGACCTCGAAACCGAGAAACGTGATGGCGCGCTGCAAGTCCTCCGTCGTGCTGTAGAGCCGAACGTATTGCCGGAGCCAATTGCGGGAAATCTTCATGAAAGTAGCGAGTAGCGAGTAGTGAGCATCGAGTAGATCATGCCGATTCGGGCCCCATGCCGTTGAAATAACCCTGCAACAAGCGGGACACTTCATCCAGCTTGGACTGCAATCCCGTTGTGTCCGCATAGCCCAAATCATGGGCAAGAATCAACTGATAGAGGCATTCGTCTGCCGACGCCTGGGCAACATTGTAGTAGCGCAATTTATCAGGTCGGGTGCGTTTACGAAATCCTTCCACGAAATTGGAGGGGACACTGGAGGCAGACCGACGAAGCTGCGAGGTTAGCGCATAAAGCTCGTGCTTCGGAAATGCGTCCGTCGCACGGTAGATGGCCAGCGTGAACCCGTGGGCTTTTTGCCACACGATTACATTACGGAAAGACTGGGATTTGTCTGCCATGTTCGCTACTCGCTGCTCGATGCTCGCTACTGCTGTCATGCGAACTGCTTCAGGAAGCGCAGGTCGTTTTGGTAGAAGTAGCGGATGTCATCGATGCCATACATGAGCATGGCGAGTCGCTCGAGCCCCATGCCGAAAGCATAGCCGCTCCAGATCTGGGGATCATAACCCACGCCCGAGAAGACCGCCGGATCGACCATGCCGCAGCCGCCAATTTCGATCCAATCCTTGTTCACCTTCGGCAAGTGCTGGGCGGAAAGATCCACCTCGAAGCTGGGCTCGGTGTAGCCGAAGTAGTGGGGCCGAAAGCGGGTCACCGTATCTTTGCCGAGCAGTGCGGCGAAAATGTAGTCCAGCAGCGCCTTCAGGTCGCGCACGGTGACATTTTTATCCACATAGAGGCACTCGATCTGGTGGAAGTTGGCGCTGTGGGTGGCGTCGGAAGTGTCGCGGCGGTAGACGCGCCCCGGCGACACGATGCGGATGGGCGGCTCACCCTTGAGCATGGTGCGGATCTGCACGGACGAGGTGTGCGTGCGCAGCAGATATTTCTCTTCCGGGGTCTTCTTGCTGATGTTGCCGAAGCGGGCCGGCGCGGGAAAATAGAAGGTGTCCTGCCCGTCGCGCGCAGGGTGATCGGCCGGGGTGTTGAGCGCATCGAAACAGTAAAACTCTGTCTCGACTTCGGGGCCCTCGACGACGGTGAAGCCCGCCTTGCGCAGGATCCGGCACATTTCCTCGCGCACGAGCGTGAGCGGGTGCGACGTGCCCGGGCCGGGGTCAGGCGAAGGCAGCGTGGGATCGATGGCGGGCCCGAGCTGGGCGGTGATCTCAGCGTCACCGATGCGGGCCAGGGTGGCGTCGAGCTGCCCCTGCAGCTGCGCCTTGGCCTCGTTGACGAGTTTGCCCATCGCCGGCCGGAGCTCCTTGGGCACGGTGCCCATCTGTTTCATCAGCGCGGTGAACTCGCCATGCGGCCCGACGTAGCGGGCCTTGGCCGCCTCGAAATCGGCGCGGGTCTGCAGCGTGGGCAGCTCGGCCGTGGCCTTGGCGAGGAGGGCGGTGAGGGTGGCTTGCATGAAGAAAAAGGACGGACCCTTGTGAGGCCCGTCCTTCAGAAAAATGGTCTTGGACCAGAAGGCGAGCCTGCAGCAGCTCGCGGGAACAACTCAGGCCTTGGCGGCCTTGGTTTTCAACGCGGCCTGCGCCTGCTTGATCAGGCCGCCAAACGCCACGGCGTCGGCGATCGCGATCTCGGAGAGCTGGCGGCGGTCGAGCTGGATGTTGGCGGCCTTGAGACCCTCGATGAAGCGGCTGTAACTGATGCCCGCCTCACGGCAGGCGGCGTTCAGGCGCACGATCCACAAGGCGCGCATGTTGGCCTTCTTCTTCTTGCGGTCGATATAGGCGTATTGCCAGGCATGCTGGATCGCTTCC
>JANNDM010000166.1:0-1864 GCA_031387725.1 Verrucomicrobiota bacterium
TGCTGTCAAGAGGGCGGTAGATCTACCGCCCTATGGCCGATACTCCCTTCTTTCCCTCCTGGCGCGGCTGGTTTCATCGCCGCCCGGGCCCCGGGCTCCCCGCCACCTTGGCCAACGTGCGCCGCTGCACGCTCGACAAAATCGAGGACCGCTTCGGCCCGCTCCTGCCCGGGCTAGACGCCCTGGACCCGGCCCAGGCCAGCGCGCGCGAACGGCCCTTTTCGGTGCGCCGCACCTGGTGGTGTTTCCTGTGGCAGATGCTCCAGATCAACGTCTCGTGCCGCACGGTCGTGCGACAGATCCAGGCCATGTTCGTCCTCGAGGGCGGGCCCACGGTGGACGAAAACTCCAGCGCCTATTGCCAGGCGCGCGAGCGGCTGCCGGAGCCCTTGTTCGCCGCGGCGCTCAAACTCACCGCGCAGGTCGCCGACCAGCGCGTCGCCCCGGACGCGGCGTTGCAGGGCCGCGTCGTCAAGGTGTTCGATGGCACCACGCTGAGCCTGCCCGACACCGCGAAAAACCAAAAAGACTACCCCCAGACTTCCTCGCAAAAACCGGGTTGCGGTTTCCCGGTCCTGCACCTGCTGGTGGTGTGGAGCGCGCGCGGTGGCGTCGTGCTCGACCACGCCAGGGGCGATTTCCACCACAGCGAGATGCGCTTGTTGCACGCGCTGCTGCCCACCCTCAAGCCCAAGGACATCGCGATCTATGATCGGGCCGCCGGGCACTACGTGGCTTGCGCGCTCTTGCGGCGGCACGACGCCGATCTCATCAGCCGGGTGAAAGTGCGCAAAATCGACTGGCGCCGGGGCCAGCGGCTCGGGCCCAACGAGCGGCTCGTCGTCTGGAAAAAGGGCCGGCAAAAGCCCCCGTATCTCACGGCGGAGGAGTGGGCCGCGCTGCCGGCGGAGATCACCGTGCGGGTCATTCGCCAACGCGTGCACCAAAAAGGCTTTCGCACCCGCGAGCTGTCGCTGGTGACCACGCTGCTCGATGCGCAGGCCTATCCGGCCAATGAAATCGCCGCGGCGTATCTGCGGCGTTGGCGGCTGGAAATGTGCCTCGACGATCTAAAAACCACCCTCGGTCTGGACGCGCTGCGTTGCAAGAGTCCCGCCATGGTGCATCGCGAACTGCTGGCGCTGCTCATCGCGCACAATTTGGCGCGCGCCGTGATGGCCGAGGCCGCGCGCGAGCAGGCCGTGCCGCTGGAGCGGCTCAGCTTCACCGGCACGCTCGATGCGCTGCGCAGCTTTTGCGGCGCCAGTGCGCAGGCCCCGCGTGTGGCCATGCGCAAGCTGCTCTGGATCGAAATGCTGCGGATCATCGCCGCCGATCTTGTGCCCCTGCGGCCCGACCGCTGGGAACCGCGAGCCGTGAAGCGCCGACCCAAGAAGTACCCCTTACTCAACCGGCCTCGCCACGACTACCGCCAAATCCGGCATGGCAGCTACTTCCGCCGCCCCGCAAAAACTTAAGCGCCATTCCGGACTGACCCCGTCGGCGGCCTCCCTTCCGCCCGGCCCATTGTCGTCTGTAACCGGTAACGCCTCGACCCCTTATGGCGACGGTCGTCATTGCGAAGGCATATTTGGTGGAGCGGGAAAGGCGGGGCGGCGAAGGGGCGCGAGGGGCCTCGCGTTGGTTTTTTCGGTCGGCGCCGAAGGCCGGGGCCGGAGCGAGGGCGGCATCGGCGAGAGAAACAAAGAGGGGCGGGACGTCCGCACTCCCAAGTGGCGTGGCCGGGAGGAAATCGGAACCGGAAGTTCGGGCCAGAACGCGACGGGGGCGTCGCATCCCCAGGCACTGCTACACCCGCACGGGCCGCCCGGTCTTCAACGATTTCACCGCCGCCTCGGCCAGC
>JANNDM010000168.1:0-2569 GCA_031387725.1 Verrucomicrobiota bacterium
GGGTGGAGGTTCATTCGGCCAGGAATATCTTGCGATAGTCGCGCTGCGAAAGCAGGCGCTGGAATAATTGCTGTCGGAAATTTCCCTCGGCGTCGAGGATCGCCCCCGGCGGGTAGCTCGCATCGGTCCGGCGGATCTGGCTCCACCAGTGCTGGTAAGCCGCGGTGGCCGCCGTTTTGTGCCGGGCCTCGTCGGCCGTGTAGTCGAAGGCAAAGTCCGTAAAACCCGGCAGGGTGCGGAGCGACTTCCACGCGTCGAAGCGCACCGCGGCATAAGGGTCGGCGAGCGTCGCGCTGAGAAACGGGTAAAGCCAGTCGCGGCCAGCGGCCTGCTGCGCGGGCGCCCAGCCCATGCCCCAGGCCACGAGCGCGCGTTGGCCGGCGTCACCCGAGACCAACCACCGGACGCCGGCGGCGATCTCGCGGTCATCCGCCGACAGCGGCGGCATCGGCTGGCGATACCAGGCCGTCAGTTTTTCCGCGGTCCAGGCGAGGGGCTGGTCGAGGTGGCAGAGATTGCAGGCGTTGGGCCGGCCGTGCTGCTGACTCTCGGTGACGGTGGGCGAGGAAACCTGATGGCTGCGGATGCCGCGCATCAGCCCGTAGGTCGTGTGCGGCATGTGGCAGTTCTGGCACCGGCTGCCTGCGGAATCAGCGGCGTGGTGCGAGTGCGCCGCGATCTCCGTTTTCATCTTCGCGTGGCATTGCAGGCAGGCGGCGTCGCCGTCCAGGCCGGGTTTGAGCTGGTCGCTGGTCCAGGCCTTCTTCCCGGCGGCGCTCAGGTTCTTCGGATGCATCTCGTGACACGAAAGACAGGAAAATTCGCCGCCCTGGGCACAGGGCGAGGCGAGGATGCCGTTCAGCTCCCGGCCCGTGACGCGGATCATGCCGTCGCCCCAGAAGCGGTCGCCGATGAAATGTGGATTCGTGTCATGGAGCATCTTCTTTTGCTCGGCATGGTCGGGCGTGTTGGGTTGGACGACGAAGCGCTGCTGCAGGTCGGACTGGCCCGGGCGGAATTTCCCGCCCTCCTGGTTCCACGCGATCTTGTCCGCCATGTTGTTGAACGCCCAGACACTGTGGCACTGGCCGCAGGCCAGGTTCGCCGCAGCGGCTTTCAGGCGCTCGGGATTGGCGATGGTCGCGTCGGGCCGGTCGCTGAGGTGCAGGGCGTAACGCCGCAGCGGATTGCGGTTCCGGGTGATGTGCTCCGCCCCCTCGCCGTGGCAGGCTTCGCAGGAGATGCCAAACTCGCCGACCTGCGAGTCGAACCTGTCGCCCTCGACAAAACGCGAGCGGCCCTGCGTGACGTGGCAGTCCATGCAGGCCCCATTCCATTCGCCTGCGGCGTAGATATTCCTGGTGTCGGGCGGCAGCAGAAACGTCTGCATGACCGGCGCCCAGATTTTGTCCGCCACGAGGTGGGCGAAGGGGAACTGCACGAGTGTCCGCCCCTCCCCCGTCTCCAGCCAGAAAATCTGCAGGTGGTGTGAGCCCGTGAGCAACACCATCTGCTGGGGCTCGAACCAGTCGCGCGCCGCCCCGGCCTGCGGGCGCTTGCGCACGAAATATTTCCCCGCGCGCAACTCCACGCGGTAGTCCCAGCCGTCGTAGGAGCGTTCGAACCCGTCCAGCGCCGCCGGGATGTTCTTGGGATTAGCCACCTGTGTCATGGTGCGGTGATACGAGTCGTGCCAGCTCGCGTAGTTGCCCGGGTGGCAGGCCCGGCAGGAGTCCGAGGAAACGTAGCCGGCGGTGGGCGCCTTGATCGGGCGGTTCGAGGGGGCCGCGGAATCCAGCGCCAGGGCCGGGAAAAACACCACGGTGCCCGAAGCCGCGAGCAGCACCACGGTGCGCGCCGCCGCCGAGGCCGGCATCAGTTTCTGCAAAAATCCCATGAGGTGTGCGCGCATCCGAAGACGATGCCAGCAAACCCGCCATCCGCCCGCGCCGCAAGCCCGGCCTGTCCGCCAGAAATTGGTAGTCTATTAAGTTACCAACGGCCGGAACCCGCCGCCGGGCGCGGTCAGCCCGGCTGGGCCTCCGATAATTTGTAATATAATAGATTACAAATTATCCGGGCTGGCTGCCCCTTGGTGACCAAGATCCCCGCAGAGGCGGCCGACCACGCTCGCCTACACCCCGGCGCCGCCCTGAAATTCCTCTTCCGTCCACGTCCCGGCGCTTTCCCCGGTGAGGGAAAACTTCTGCATCAGTTTCAACGGCGGGCTGTAGATGTGCAGGGTCACCAGATCGCACCCCCCGGGCTGCAGGTTTGAGACCTGGTGGGTGTCGGTGTCCTGGGTGGCCACGATCGCCCCGGCGCGTTGGTCCACGGTCTGCAGGGGATAGACCTGCCCGCAGGGGGAAAATCCGTAGGCGGTCTCGCTGCACACACCCGTCAGCACCTTGAAGGCGCAGGCCGACTGCGCGTGGTCGTGGATCGGGCTGCGTTGCCCGCTGCTCCAACAGAGCACCAGCAGGTTATACCACGGCCCTTCCGCCACCAGGTTGCGGCGGTAATGCGCGGAGTCGAACCGCACAAAAGCCCGCAAGTCCTCCAACGTGAC
>JANNDM010000170.1:0-15892 GCA_031387725.1 Verrucomicrobiota bacterium
TGGTGGAGGGCGGCGATCAGGAACCCGCAGGCGATGCCGGTCGACTCCTTGGCATAGTAGGTCGGCTGGCGCGCGCCCGCGGCATCGGCAAAACTGTTCACCGTAAAGACGGCGATCAGCCACGGCGCTGTCTCCAAAAACGGTTTGCGCGCGTCGGTGCCCAGCGGCGCCAGCGCGTCCAGCCAGGCCGGGGGTGCCTTGTGCTCGTAGAACTCCCGTTCCTCGGACTCGGCGGCGACGCGGACGCGCTGCTTCACCGCCGGATCGCCGATCACGGCAAAATGCCAGGGCTGGAGGTTCGCCCCATTGGGCGCCGTGCCGGCCGTGCGCAGCGCCGTCTCGATGATATCGCGTGGCACCGGCCGCGGGGAAAAGTCGCGCACCGTGCGCCGGGCGCACATAGTCTCATGAAACGCCAAACCGCTCGCCCGCATCTCGGATTCGGACTTAAGAGCAAAAGCGAGCGGTTGGGTTTCCACTGGCATCAGCTCAGGGGCGGCCCTCGTGCAGGACGACCGGCTTGGATTTCTTGCGCAGTTTCAGGTTGAGCAGCTCGACGCCAAAGGAAAAGGCCATGGCGAAGTAGATATAGCCCTTGTTCACGTGCTGGTGCGTGCCTTCGGCGACCAACGTCACGCCGATCAGCAGCAGAAAGGACAGGGCCAACATCTTCAAGGTCGGGTGCTGGTGCACAAAATCGCTGATGGCGCCGGCATACTTGAGCATCACACCGAGCGCCAGAACCACCGCCGTAATCATCACCCAGAGTTGGTTGGCCATGCCGACCGCGGTGATGACGGAGTCGAGCGAGAAGACAATGTCGAGCAGCAGGATTTGGACGATGATGGCGCTGAATTTCGGCACGGCCTTGCCCGGGCCGCCCTGATCGTCGGCCCCTTCCAGTTTCTCGTGGATTTCGCGCGTGCTCTTCCAGATCAGAAACAGGCCGCCGCCCAGCAAAATCAGGTCGCGGCCGGACAGGGCAAAATGGAAAATCGAAAAAAGCGGCGCCGTGAGCTTCACCATCCACGCCAGGCTGGCGAGCAACAGGACGCGGGTGATGAGCGCCAACATGAGGCCGGTCTGCCGGGCCCGGGCCTGCTGTTCGGGCGGCAGCTTGCCGGCGAGAATCGAGATGAAGATGATGTTGTCGATGCCGAGCACAATCTCGAGTGCCGTCAACGTCACGAGGCTGATCCAAATTTGCGGGTCGGTCATCCAGTCCATGCCGCTAGCAAGCCCGGTCGCCGATTAGAGGTCAACGCCGCGTCCGGTGGAAAATCTGCCGTAGTTCCAAGCGGGCCGGCTCACGGCGCCAAGCCCGCGAACGATAGGCCGAACCGAATCCAGAACGGAATGGTGAACAACGCCAGCGCCGTCGTGCCGAGGATGATCTGCACCGCCACCAGCGGCTGACCGCCATAGACCCGGGCGACAATGATGGAGACCACGGCCGAGGGCATCGCCGCCTGGATCACCAACACGCGCTTCAGCTCCACCGGGCAGGGCAGGTAACGCGCGGTCAGCAGGAACACCCACGGCAGCACGACGAGCCGCAAGAGCCACGCGGTGAGCGTGACGCGCGGGTTTACCAGTTGCTTCGGGTCGTCGAGGTGCGGCTGGATACTCACCCCCGTCATGATCAACCCGAGGGGCACGGCGCACAGCGCCAGGGCATGCACCAGATTCATCAGCACCGTTGGCAAGTGGGCGGCCAACCCCGAGAGGTTGGTCGCGAGAGCGAGCAGCAACGACACAACGGGGGCGTTGATCAGCTTGCGCCAGCCCGCACGCGGCGAGAGGCCCGTCACCACCAGCACGCCCCCGGTCCAGATGGCCGCCTCCAGACCGACGTTGTGCACCAGCAGCACCGCGCGGCTTTCCGGGCCGAACATCGCGTCCATCAGCGGCAGCGGCAGGTAGCCGTAATTCGTCAGGCCCACCGCGAGCGCAAACGTGCGCAACCCATGGCCGATGGTCAGGCCGAGCGCCCGGGCGACATACCAGCCGAGCGCCATTGACAGCAGCGTCAACCCGAAGCCCAGCAACGGCGGCAGCAGCAGATTGCCCGGCTCATGCAGCGCGGGATTGGTCGCGACGGATTCGAAGATGAGGCACGGCGTGGTTACCTTTACGACCAGGTTGAACAGGCTCTGCTCGGCCGTCTCGCTGAGCAGCGACGTGCGCCGCAGGACGGCGCCGAGCGCAATCATCGCGAAGACCGGCAGGATCACCAAAAACAACTGGCCGTAGGACATCATTTCAGAGGACGGAAGGCAGACGACCGAAGACGGAAAAGCCAAACGAGAATAGCCGCCCTCCAGATGCCAGCCCCTGTGCTCTGCGCTCTGTCATCTGTTCTCTGGACGGTCCGCCATGGCGCGGCCCGCGAGCCAGCCGCCGGTCCACGCCGCCTGGAAATTAAAGCCCCCGGTGATGCCGTCCACGTCGATCACCTCGCCGGCGAAATGCAGCCCGGGCACGAGCCGGCTTTCCATCGTCTTGAAATCCACCTCGCTCAACCGCACGCCGCCGCAGGTGACGAACTCCTCCTTGAACATGCTCTTGCCGTCGACCGCGAACTCCCCCTCCCCCACCTGCGCCGCCAGCGCGCGCAACCCCGCGCCCGGCACGACCGCCCACTGGGTGGCCGGTGCGATGCCCGCCGCCACGAGCAGCCTTTCCCACAGACGCAGCGGCAGTCCGACCGGACACCAGGTGCCGATTTGTTTTTTGGGATGGGCCGCGCGCGCGTTTTCCAACGCGGCGCGGACCGACTCCGGGTTGAATCCCGGCGCCCAATTGACCAACAGCCGGAACTTATAGCCGCCATCGTGCAGCGCCCGCGCCCCCCAGGCCGACAGTTTCAACACCGCCGGACCGCTCAGCCCCCAATGGGTGATGAGGAGCGGACCACGCTCTTTCAGCGCCGTGCCGCGCACTGCGGTGACCGCATCCTCGACCGACACCCCGGACAGGTCCGCGAGGCGCGGATCCTTGATATGGAAGGTGAACAGCGACGGCACCGGCGGCTCAATGGCGTGCCCGAATTGCCGTGCAATCTCGAATCCCGTGTTGGTTTTGTTGCCGCCAGTCGCCAGCAGCAGGCGGTCACAAGGGACGGTTTCGCCGGTGGTCAGGGTGACCTGAAAAGGTGGAACGCGGCCTTCCGCCGTCGCCAAGGCTTTGGCGGACAGGCCGGACTCGTTTGTCCCAAGCGCGTCAGGGACGCCGCGCTCCACCTGCTTGATTCCCGTCCGCAACACCACCCGCACCCCGGCCTTCTCGGCCGCACCTTGGAGGCAATCCACGATCGTCTGCGAGTCGTCGGTGACCGGAAACATCCGCCCGTCGGTCTCGGTCTTCAGCGGCACCCCGCGTTGTTCGAACCACGCCACCGTGTCGCGCGGCTGCCAGCGGGAAAAAGCCCCGAGCAATTCGCGGCCGCCGCGCGGGTAGCGTTTCACCAGCTCGCGCGGCTCGAAGCAGGCGTGGGTGACGTTGCACCGGCCGCCGCCTGACACCTTTACCTTGGCCAGCGGGTGCGCCGTGGCCTCGTAGAGCGTGACCAGGCAATCCGGATTCGCCTCGGCGCAGGTGATGGCCGCGAAATATCCCGCCGCCCCACCCCCCGCGATGAATACCTGTCGTTTGCCCATGGCCTGCCAGCGTGCGCCGGGCCCGGCAGCTTGTCCAAAAAGAAAAGCGCCGTGACCCCACGTCACGGCGCTTCTTTGCCCTAACTGCCTAGCGGCAGTGAAGAATCATCAGTGGCCCGGCGGCGGGCCCTTTTTGTCATCATCGTCATCGTCGTCGTCGTCGTCGTCGTCGAAGCGGTGGCCCGGGCCGTGCGGCCCCTGCCGCATCTTGCCGTGCCGTTCCTTCATTTCCTTGGCCTTGGCTTTCTGTTCCGGCGTCAATACCGCCTCCAACTCCGCGCGCATCCCCTGCTGCAGCGCAATTTGTTTTTCGTGATGCTGGAAAGCGATCAACCGCATCTTGGCCCGCTGGTCGGCGGTCAGGCCCAGTTCCTCGGCGCGGCGTTCGCGCTGGTGCTGCATCAGCTGTTGCGCCCGGTGGGCCATGAATTTCATCTGCTCCGGATCGGGCCGGTGTTGCCTCGCACCCGGGTCCCGATCACCCCGGTCCATCCCGGGACCACCCCGGGCAAATTTTTCCGACTCACCCGGGCCGCGCCCCCCCATGAATTGCTTCCGGGCCATGGCCACTTTCTCCTGCTGCTCAGGCGTGAGCACGGCCTTCATTTGTTCCATGTGGGACATGATGATGCCGCGCCCCTTGGCGCGGCGGTCGTCGCCGGACAGGGATTTGTCCGCCGCCATTGCATCAAGGGCGGTGCGTTGGGCCTGACGCAGGGCGTCAATCTTGCTTTTCTGCTCGGGGGTCAGGCCGAGTTTTTCGGTGACCAGGGCGGCGAACTTGTCGCCGGGCTGGGGGCTCGCGGCCGGAGCCGCGGCGGGAGGCGTCACGGGCGCCGAGGGATTCGCGGCGTAAACCGCCACCGCGATGAGACCGGCGGCTCCGCCGAGGGCGAACACAAGGGACGGGAGTTTTTTCATGGGCATTGTTGTTGATAAAATGACGCCGGTCTCCCGGTCCGGTTACAACGACCCGCCCAAAGAAAAGCGCCGTGACCCCACGCCACGGCGCTTTCTTTGCACCCCCTGACTATCCTGGCAGTAAAGTTACTTCTCGCCCTTTTGCCGGCGTTCCCCGCCTTGCTCGCGGCGCTCGCGCATCTTGGCGCGCATCTCGCCAAACTTCTTGTCTTGGTCGGGGGTCAGGACGGCCCGGCGCTGTTCGGCAAAGCCCTGGTTGATTTCCTGGGCCTTGGCGCGCTTGTCCTTCTTGTCCACGGAGGTGTCGTCTCGCAGGGCTTTCATGGCGGCCTTTTCCTCCTGGCCGATGGCCTTCCATTTGGCTTCCTGGTCGGCATTCAGGCCGAGTTCCTTGGTGGCGTGCTCCATCATGGCACCGGGGCCGCGCTCGCGTTTGTGTTCGGGCTTGTTGGCGGGGGCGTCTTCAGCGCGGAGGGCCGGCCCGGCGGCGATTGCGAATGTCAGAAGGAGAGAGGCTAACTTGAGTTGATTTTTCATAAGGTTGAATTTGAGGTTCACGGGATAGACGCTGCCGCGCCGCCGACGTTGCATCAATTTCCCGAATAAATTTTCGCCCGCCCCGTAACCTCCCCGGGTTTCTCATCGTCCGGCGCCGCTTTACTCCCGGACCGGCTTCCCCCAAGGTGCCGCGTTCACCCATGGATTTTTCCCAACTCTCCGCCGTGGCCCATCAGGTGGTGGCCGCCGCCCAACGCCGCCTCCCCGCCGAAGTGCGCACGGCGGCTGAACGCGTCCCCGTCTGCTACGAGCCGCATCCCAACGCCACGCTGTTGGCCGAGGGCTTGGAGCCGGATATCCTCGGGTTGTTTGTCGGCCACGAGCACCAGGGCGAACTCGCCGAGGGCGCGCCGCTGCCGCCCCAAATCCTGCTTTTCCTGGAAAACATCTGGGACTACGCCGAGACCGATGAGTCCATCTACCGCGATGAAATCCGGCTGACCTACCTCCATGAGCTGGGCCACTACCTCGGTTGGGACGAGGACGAGATCGCTCAAAGGGGCCTCGAATGAACCTTTGCCTGATTTTGGCCGCGGTATTGCCGGGTCAGAAATCAGGACAAGCCCCGGGCGCGAAGCTCAGCTGCAGCGTAGGCTCCACGACTGATCCCGGGCGGGCAGCAGCCGGCAATAGGAAGCGCGCAACGGGGCCTGGTCCTCCCGGGGTGGAGCCCGGCCTCCGGACGGGCTGCCCGTAGCAAAACCCGCCCGGAGGTCGGGTTCCACCACTGGGATCCTCGCCCGCCGACGAAGTAGGGCTTTCATTCCCCTCCTGAATCTGCATATACCCGTCTTGGAAAACAGCTTTGCGCTTCAGCCGCGCAACCCCATTCTCCGCACCAACCAACCATGAAGAAGTTCCTCACCGCCCTTTTCTGCCTGTCCGCCTGCGCAGCCCTGCTGCCCGCCGCCACCGGCCTGACCCGCGAGACCGTCATCGCCCATCTCGATACCTGCGAGGCCATCCTGCAAGAAATTCAGGGCAACGCCAAGACCGCCATCCCGGCCGAGGTCCTCCATCGCGCCAAGGGCCTCGTCATCGTCAACCAGTTCCAGGCCGGCTTCATCTTCGGCATCAAGGACGGTTACGCCGTCGCGCTGGTCCGCCGCCCGAACGGCAAATGGTCCGTGCCCGCCTTCCTCAAGGCTGGCGAACTCAGCTTCGGCCTCCAGATCGGCGGCAAGTCCATCAACGCCGTCTACGTGCTCATGGACGACGACACCGCCCGCCTTCTCCTCAAGAACCGGATGAACTTCGGCGCCGAGGCCAAGGCCGTCGCCGGCATCCGCGCCGCCGAACGCGAGGCCGTCACCAAGTCCCTGCCCGGCGACGCCAACGTGCTCATCTATTCCACCACCGAGGGCCTCTATCTCGGCGCCGCCCTCAAGACCGGCTACATGTCCCCCAGCGACGAGGCGAACCGCGTGTTCTATAACACCAACCACCGCATGCCCGAGCTGCTCTTCAGCGACTGGGTCACCCCGCCGCAGGAAGTTCGTTTCATCATGGACTACGTCACGCGGCTCACCCGCTGAGCCCGCCGTAACCTTGGCGAAGGCGGGGTTATTTCCTGATCTCGCGCAGATAGGCCGCGAGTTGCTCCAGCACCTCTTCCGCCACGCGCGCTTGTGCCTGCACCCGGGTCGCCCCGGGCATCTCCAAAAAACCCGAGAGCATCACCGCGCGGCCGCCGCGCTTCCGGTGGCACAGCGCCCACCACGCCAGCGGCACCTTCACGCCGTGGGCCCGACTCGGCTCGGCATAACCAGTCGTCGCCACCGCCAGATCCGCGCCAAACAACGCCGCCGCGCCCGCCGCCATCTCGACCGCCACGCGCTGCGACACGCCGTTCACCCGGCGCGCGTGCGCCCGGTTCACGCCGAGCAGCTTCACCTTCTGTTCAAGCGTGTAGGCCGTGACGCCGCCGAGGAAGTAAGCCGACGCGCCCGACTCGGCGCCGATCCGCGCCATCACGTGCCCGCAGGTCAGGCTCTCGGCCGCCGCGAGCGTCAGCTGCGGGGCGCGCAACATCAGTTGCTTCAAAGTGCTCATGGCATTTTTTTTGGCCGGGACAGGATCGGCCGCGGATTGCCCGGCACGATGAGCGGACCGCACAGGAAAAGTTGCGGCGAGTCGGCATCTACCGCCACGAGCGCAGCGTGCACGTTGTAGTCGCCGAAGGTTTCCAGCCGCGTGACGTTGGGCAACGTCGCCTCGTCCGGCAGCAGTTGGACGCCGACATCGAGCCGGTAGCGGTGTTCGTCGGCGTGCACCAGCAGCACGGGCTTGCCCCAGGCGCGGGCTTCGTCGCTCAACACGCGCAGAAAGTGCCCGAAGCCCCGCGTGAGACCCGACTGCCCGAGATCCTTGGCCAACAGCGGGTCCGCCTGGAAGAACAGCACGACCCCCGGCGCAACTTTCACCCGCGCCTCGGCAAACGCCGCACGGATCCAGGCCGCCGCCGCTGCGTCGCGCTCGGTAAATTCCGCCTGGGCCCCGGGCACGTCCGGCTGGTCGTTGTTGTCGCTGCCCACGATGTGCACGGTGGCGAACACCAGCCCGCCGTGGATCCACCGCGCATTCTCCACATATTTGGCGAACGCGGGATCCCTCCGCTGCGTCACCAGCGCGATCGGCTTCCGCCCGAGGCTGCGCTCCTCGGCGAAGAATAACTCGCGCAACTTGGCCAGCCGCTCCAGCGGGTCGCGCCGGCCGGCCAGCAGGTAGTGCGAATCCGTCCAGTCGTTGTCCCCCGGCGTGAAAATCAAGGGCCCGGCGAAAGAGTTGAACTCGTCACGCCGGCGCAGAAACAACTCGTCCGTGCACGGCTCTTCGCTGCCCTTGAAATCGCCGACGTGCACGGTGAAGACGGGGTTCGCCCGGTTGATTTCCCCGATGAGCCGGGCGTAGTTCTCCCCGCTGTTGCCCGCGCGGGCATACGGCTGGCAACCCAGCGCGGCGAAGACAAACCGCTCCGCCGCCGGGGCGGCCACGGCACTCAACAGGACCAGACCGAGGAGATGATTGCGCATGTGAGAAATTGTTTCGGGCCGGGATTTATTTCAGCTCCAGGCCGACCGGGCAATGGTCGCTGCCCATCACCTCGGGCGAGATCCACGCCCGTTTGAGCGCCGGACGCAGTTTTTCGGAAACCACGAAGTAATCGACCCGCCAGCCGATGTTCCGGGCGCGGCAGTTCATCATCTGGCTCCACCAGGTGTAGTGCCCGGGGCCCGGTTCAAACGCGCGGAACGTGTCCACGAAGCCCTTCGCCAGCAGGGCGGCGAAATTCGCGCGCTCTTCGTCGGTGAAGCCCGCGTTGCGGCGGTTGGTCTTCGGATTGGTCAGGTCGATCTCGGCGTGCGCCACGTTCAGGTCGCCGCAGAAAACCACGGGCTTCCTTTTCTCCAGCTTCTTCAAATATTTCAGGAACGCCGGGTCCCACCCCTCCGTGCGATACTTGAGTCGTGTCAGCCCGCGCTGCGAGTTGGGCTGGTAGACGTTCACCAGGAAATAGTCGGCGAACTCCGCCGTGACCACGCGGCCCTCGTCGTCGTGGCCGGGCAGCCCGATGCCGTTGGTGACAGCGACCGGCTTGACCCGCGTGAAGATCACCGTGCCCGAGTAGCCCTTCTTTACCCCCGAATACCAGTGCGGCGTGTAGCCGGCCACCCAGGCGACGTGGGCGACGTCGCCGGGATGGGCCTTGGTCTCCTGTAGGCAGATGACATCGGCGTCCACCTGCGCCATATAGTCGAGCAAGCCCTTCTTTAGCGCGGCGCGGATGCCGTTGACGTTCCAGGAAACCAGTTTCATGCCGCGCCAGTCTGCCAGTTTGCCGCGCCGGCGGCAACATGTTTTGCCTTTCGCGCCGCCGGATTGGCGTCTTGCTGCAGGAGGGGAGTGTTGATCCCGCCAATGAGAGTGGCCGGAGTCCCCCGATAATTTGTAATCTATTATATTACAAATTATCGGGCGGATCACCGGCCTGGCCTGGCCTGAAGCGTAAGCGCGGCTTGGGGTCGCCCGGTAGCGACAGTCTATGACCGCCGTTGAAAAACACCGGATGGTCCTGCGGCGGTCATCGACCGCCGCCACAACCGGATCATTCCCCGCCATGACACACACCGCAGTTGCCACGCCCGGACTGCGGGGCGATTTTCCAGCTTCCTTCATGTCCGTCTTCGCTCCCATCCCCCTCGGGCAACGCATCCCCGGCTGCCCGCATTCCGTCGCGTGCAGCCTGCCGACGCTGGCTGACATCGTGGGCTACGAGGAAGGCCGCCCCGAGACCACCCGCCACATCGCTTCGGGCTATCCCCGCTTTGTCGTCCATTCGTTCGCCAAACAACTCTGCGAGCACCTCGGCCGCCGGCCGGAACTCTCTGCCCGGTCACTTTGGTTGGTGACTTCGCCAAAAATGGCCTCCGCCCTTGTTGATTACCTCGGCCGCACCGGCCCGGCCGCCGCCACGCCGTTTTCTGCCGACGGCATCGACGGCGTCGCCCACACCGACACGTTGGAGCTCAACGCCCGCGCCAAGATTTTCCTCCAGAACATCGGCGGCTTCCTGTCCTCGCGCGCCGCCGAGGATCATCTCGTGCGCCTCGGCCTGCTCTCCGCCGCCGCACCGGAAAAACTCTTCGCCGGTGACGCCCCCGCCGAGATCAAGCGCGTGCTGCGGGGTCCGTTTCCCGTCGCCGCCACCGACTTGCTGCTGGCCCCGAGCGGCATGAACGCACTCTACGCCGCCTTCCGGGCCATCAGCGCCGTGCAGGCGCGCGCGGGCCGCACCGCCTGGCTCCAGCTGGGCTGGCTCTATCTCGACAGCATCGCCCTGCTGAAAAAATTCACGCCCGACCCGGCGCGCGACTACCTGCGCCACGGCGACGTCACCGACCTCGTCGGTCTCGAAAGACTGCTCGCGGCGCATGGTCCGCGCCTCGCCGGCCTGATCATCGAGGCGCCGACCAATCCGCTCATCCAGACGGCTGACCTCGCCGCCGTCACCGCCCTCGCCCGCCGCCATGGCGCCAAGGTCATCCTCGACCCCGCCGTCAGCTCGCCCTTCAACGTCGAGCTGCTGCCCCACGCCGACCTCGTCGCCACCAGCCTGACGAAATATACCGCCCACGAGGGCGACGTCATCGCCGGAGCCGTTGTGGTGAACACGGCCCGCCCCGACGCCGGTGAACTCCGTCGACTCGTTTCCGAGCACCTTGAGCCGGTGCATGCGCGCGATTTGGCCCGCCTCGCCGCGCAGATCGGCGCGACACCTGAAATCGTCGCCCGCATCAACGCCAACACCCTCAAGGTCGCCGCGTTTCTGGAAAAGCACGCGGCCGTGCAGCAGGTCTGGTGGGCGCTGCAGCCGGCCACCCGCGCCAACTATCTCAAGATTTCGCGCACGCCGGAATCCGTGGGCGGGATGATTTCGTTCACGCTGAAGGGCCCGCTCGCGAAATTCTACGACGCCGTGCGCCTGCCCAAAGGCCCGAGCTTCGGCATGAGGACGACGTTGATCTCGCCGTTCATTTATCTGGCGCACTACGACCTCGTCACCAGCGAAGCCGGCCGCGCCGAGCTCGCCGCCCACGGCCTCTCGCCCGATCTGCTCCGTCTCTCCGTCGGCACCGAGCCCGCAGACGACATCATTGCCACCCTCGCCGAAGCCCTCTGACCTCAGGCCACGGTTCACCGGCTGATGTCAACTATTGGTTGACATCAGCTCCTTGCCTCACCTGACAGGGGCTACTCGCAGCTGGGTCAGCCGGTGGAACCTCCACCCGAGTGACAATGCCGCGCAGCACAGCCCGGCCGCGAGGCCGGTCCAGACGCCGATGGGGCCGAGCGGGGTGTGAAAGGCCAGCCCGTAGCCGAGCGGCAGGGAGAGAACCCAGTAGGCGATGAAGGTGATGCCGGTCGGCACGCGCACATCATGCAGGCCGCGCAGGGCCCCGGCGCTGATCACCTGGCCACCATCGAAGAACTGGAACAGCGCCGCCACCGCCAGCAGGCGAGCGGCCAGCGCCGCCACATCGAGGGCGGGCGTGAAAAACCCTGTGATCACCGGCCCCGCCAGAGCGAAGAGCAGCCCGCAACCCACCATGAAGACGAGCCCGGCGCCCAGCGCGCCGAAGCCGATGGGCCGCAGTGCGTCGGTCCGGCCCTCGCCGGCCGCCTTGCTGATGCGCAGGCTCACCGCGATCGACAGGCCCAGCGGCACCATGAAGGTCAGTGAGGCGCAACCGATGGCGATCTGATGCGCCGCGAGCGGCACCGTGCCGAGCCAGCCCATCATCAGCGCCGCGGCCGTGAAAGCCCCGGCCTCGAACAACAGCATGCCGCCCGCCGGCCCGCCGAGTTTCAGCAGCCGGATAAACCGCGCCTGTTCCCAGCCCGTCCACGGGGCCGCGCGCACGGTCGCAAATTCCGGCGAGCGCCTCAGCCAGACCGCGATCACGCCCACCGCCGCCAACCGCGCACCCAGCGTGGCCCAGCCCGAGCCCGTCAGCCCCAGCGCGGGAAATCCGAGATGCCCGAACACGAGCACCCAGTTGAGAAAAACATTCAACGCCACGTCGGCCAGAATGATGCCCATCGGCACCCAGGGCCGGCCGAGCGATTCCGCGAACTGCCGCTGCACCTGGAAGACCAGCGCGGGCACCACCGACGCCGCGATGAGCAGGTAAAAGGGACGCACGACCGCCACCACCTCCGGCGGCTGGCCGAAGCGGTGAAGCTGCGTCGAGACCACCATCATCAGGCCGAGACCCCCCAGGCCCACGGCGAGCGCCAACGCCCGGCCGTGCCGCAGCCACGCGGCGCAACCCGCCTCGTCGCCCGCCCCGTGGTCGCCCGCCGCAAACACCCCCGCGCCGAGCAGCAGACCGATGCCCACGACATAAAAGACTCCGAACACGCCGTGCGTGAAGGCCGCCGCCGCCAGCTCCACCTTGCCGACACGCCCGATGAAAGCGCTGTCGGTCAGCCCGATCAGCATCTGGCTGACATGCCCGATGACGATCGGGAAGGCCAGGGCCAGCGTCGGGCCCAGCTCACGGCGGACTAAGGCAAAATTTACCACGAAGCGCACGAAGCACACGAAGCGGGACCAGTGCAAGCCTCCGGACGTGCCCCGCTGTTTGCCGGACCGACGGTATCGGCCGGCCCGGATAAGGTGGTCGTCAGTCTCCCGGCCGACAACCATCGCCGCTGTGAAAATCGGCGACCACCTGTCCGGCTTTTCCCATTGTTCTTCGTGAACTTCGTGTCCTTCGTCGTTGAAAAATGACTCCGCTCGCCCTCGGCCTCGTCCTCGTCGCCGCCTTTACTCATGCGACCTGGAACTACGCCGCCAAGCGCTCCGGTGGCGGCCTGCCCTTTGTCTGGCTCGGCGGCCTGCTCTCGCTGGCCTTCTATGCGCCGGTCGTGACGGGTTACTGGCTGTGGCGGGACCCGGTGTTGCCGGCGGATGTCTGGCCGGTGATCCTCGGCAGCGGTGCATTGAAGACCGCCTACGCCCTGCTCCTCCAGCGCGGCTACCGGCACGGCGATTTCTCGCTCGTCTATCCGCTGGCGCGCGGCACCGGGCCGCTGCTGTCCACTTTCGCGGCCATCGCCTTCTTTGGCGAGCGCCCCACGTTGCTCGCGCTGGCGGGCGGACTCATGATCGTGGCCAGTGTGTTTTACCTCACGGGCGGAGCGTCGCTGCTCCACGCTGATCGGGCGCACCTGCGGACCGGGCTGCTCTACGGCTTCACCTGCGGGTGCTGCATCGCCGGCTACACGGTCTGGGACCAGCGCGCGGTGTCTCACCTCCACCTGCCGCCGTTGCTCTACGACTGCGGCACCCAGATCGTGATGTGTGCGCTCATGACGCCCTTCGCGCTGCGGCGCCTCCCCGAGGTCGCGCGCGACTGGCGCGAACACCGCGGCAAGGCCGCCACCATCGCCGTGCTCGGACCGACCGGCTACGTGCTCATCCTCACCGCCATGAGCTTCACGCCCGTCAGCTACATCGCCCCGGCCCGCGAGATCAGCATCCTCATCGGCACGTTCTTCGGCGCCCACCTGCTCAAGGAAGCCGATGCCCATCGCCGGCTCCTCGCGGCGGGCGGCATGGTCGCCGGCGTGATTGCGCTGGCGCTGGGGTGAACGGCGGGTGGACTCAGGTGACGACCTCACCGATTTCCCGCACAGCGAAGACCCGCACCTCTCCGCGCTCGGGATATACCCGCGTTTCGAAGCGGCCCTTCACCGCCACGACGAGGCCGTCGCGGATCCACGCAAAAGCGCCGATGGGAAGGAGAAGGTCGACACGCTGGTCCTTATCATAGCGCAGCACCCAGCCCGTGGTTTCGCCGCCGATCGCCACGCGCTTTTGCAATGTGCCCATGAGCTCGACTTCCGGCACGGCCGGTTTTTCAGCTGCCTCCGGGGCCGGCGGCAGGTCGAGCGCCAACCCGGTGAGCGACGCCAACCCGAGAACGAAGAAACAGATTAATTTTTTCATGGAAGAGAGGGTGAAGCGCGCCCGCCGGAACCGCAATGCCGGTCCGGCGGGCGCGCTTGGTTCAACCCCGCACGGCCAGGACTGCCGCTGGCCGGCGAACCGGCGGGGGCGGAGGCGGGGGCGGGGGCGGAGCGCTGACGGTGCCGTTGGACTTGCTGACCGAGTAGGAACTGTCCGCCGCCGAAGCGGAGACGGGCGCAAACGTCGCGGCCAGGGTCGTCACCAGCACGAGTTGGAGGAGCAGGCTTTGGAGTTTTGTTTTCATTTGGTTATGGGTTGGGGGTTGATGGTTCTTTAGCGGGAAACTTGGACCCGGGGCGCGGGCCGGGCGGCCGGCACCGGCAGCACGCAGATGGGCCGGGGTGTGACCGGCACCACAATCGTGGGGCGCAGCGACGGAGCCGGCAGTA
This sequence comes from Verrucomicrobiota bacterium, assembly GCA_031387725.1. GTDB lineage: Bacteria > Verrucomicrobiota > Verrucomicrobiia > Opitutales > Opitutaceae > Lacunisphaera. The sequence goes on from JANNDM010000170.1 coordinate 14,064, forward strand.
TGAGCTGCGGGGCAGACGCCACAGGCGACTGGTTCGTCGCGGCCACCCCGGCGCCAATGGCCATCGTCATGCCCGGTGAAAGGGGCGCGGCCGTGGCGGTGGTGGCGAGGGTGAGGAGCAGGAGGCCGAAGGATGTTTTCATGATGGATTTGGGTGGAGGATGGGGAGGCTGGTTCACTGCTTACTTACCCACCCCAGCCCCAACTCTGCGTGGCCCTCGTGATTTTTCGCGGATTGCGCCCGAATCGGCGGTCGGTTTGGCTCAAACGCATGCCAATCTGCGATGTATGCAGTGCCGAGGCCGAGGGCGTGACAGTGCCCGTGCGGGTTTTTCAGCGCGCCGTCGCGGATGGAAAATTCAATCCGTTCCGGCTGGGCCTGGCGACCGGCCGGGCAGACTGGAGCGAGGGCGAAAACCTCGCCTACTGGGCCAAGGTGGTCCGCGAGAACGAGACCGACTGGTTCCTCTGTCACGCCTGCCACCGCGCCTTTCACGCGCAAACCCAGTCGGGGGCCGGCGCACCCGCGCGCCCGCCGCAGCGGGAACCGGCGGCGGGCGGCGGCCTGCCGGCCAAATTGGAAACCCTGCGCCGGTTGCATCCGCTGCCCGCCCAACCCGGCGTGCCCGCCGATTGGAAACCCGGCCTGTTCGGCGGGCTCTTCGGGGCGCCCAAGCCGTGGGGCGGCGTTGCTGATGCCGTCATGCTCCTGCGCCATGGCCGCATCGCCGAGGCGCGCGAACTCCTCAAGCGCCTGGTCGCCCACGACCGCAACAACCTGGCCGCGCGCCTGTGGCTGAGCCTGGAATCCCGGCGCCCGCCCCACGACGAAACCATCAAGGCCAGTGTGCTCGTGCCGGCGTTGCCCCGGCCGGAGCGCGATGCCCTGGAGACGCTCATCGCCTTTGCCACTGCGAACGGGGAGTGGCTGGGCGAGGCTTTCCTGGCCGCGATGGAACGGCCGGCAGGGTCGGAGCTGGGCGCGTTTCTCCAAGTGGCCGCCTTTGTCGCGGCGGGTGACATGTGGATGCAAACCCAGCTCCTGCATCCGCGTGGTCGCGCGATGGAGAGCGTCATTGTCACCAAGTCGGTCAAGGCCTTCGCCCAGTTTCTGGAGCGCCGCCATGACGAGGCCTGGACCCTGGCGAATGAGGTCGCGTCCGACCCCGCCGCCGTGGTCGAGAGCTACGGCCGCAACCTAAAGATCAGTCCCACGGCCCAGGAGACCGAGACCCTCACCACCGTGGCGCGCAACTGCGCCAATCTGATCCTGGGACTTATCCTGTTCGATCTGGGCTACGACGCTGAGCGGCGCGCTTTGTTCGCGGGCGCCGTCCCACACATGGAGCCGAATATGGCCAAGGCGTGCCAGCTGCTCGCGTGAGGTCCGGCGCGAATGAATTTTCCCCGGCCGGCATGAGCGACCCCATCCCCCCCCGCGGCAAATGGCAGCAGGCCCTGCGCGACGCGGCCGCTGCCCCGCCGGTGGCGCCGACCGACCACCTCGCGCGGCTGTTCGCCTCGGCGGTGCTGCCGGGTCACGCCGCCGCCCGCGCGCAGCTGCAGCGCGATTGTGAGTTGATCGAGCAGGCGCCGTTCTCGCCGGGTGAAACCATCGGCGACCGCTACCGGGTGGAAAAAATCTTCCGCGGCGGCTTCGGCCTGGTCTATGTCAGCCGCTACCTCGGTCCCGAGCATTATGCTCGCAGCGACAACCTCGTCGCGCTGAAGACCCCCCTGCCCCGGCACCTCGCCAACCCGGAGTTGCGCGAGATGTTCCTCGCCGAGGCGGCGCACTGCGTCGCGCTGGCCCCGCACCCCAACCTCGTG
>JANNDM010000184.1:0-5757 GCA_031387725.1 Verrucomicrobiota bacterium
GCCGCGTTGCGCCACATGGAAGCCGGGGCGCAATTTGGCAAACTGGTGCTTACCTGCTGAGCGGGCTCAACGGTAAGCCTGCTGACGATGGCATGAATGGGCGCGTTGGAAACGCCGCGGAGATTTCCAATCCAGTCCGGCTTGTTGCCGGCGGGTTTGCTGATTGGCTTCGGCAACCCCAACCAAAATGCACGAGCATCTTTCCTCTCCCCTCAGCCACTATTTCTCAAAAATGCTTGGGGCCGGACCGTCTGCCAGCCCCACCGACCACGTGGCCCTGGGTGCTGATTGCGTGAGTCTGGCTGATCTGGCCGGCTTGCGACTGCTCTTGCCTGAAGCCCGGCTGAAGGCCTCCACTCTCGGCGCATCCAGCCGATTGCGTCAGCGGGTCGAGATATTGGCGGGCTTTGTGGAGGAAACACCCGCGGCTGTCCGCACGGTGGGCCAACGGGAAGCGGCCTTCGTGCTCTACTACTTCCTCAAGGGCCAGGACCTGATCCCGGACCACATCCCCGAGATCGGCCTGCTGGACGACGCGCTCCTCGTTGAAACCGCGTTCTACCGCAACCTGCACGAGCTGCGCTCCCACTGGGCGGTCCAAGGCCGGCCTTGGCCGGATAATTCCTGAACCATCCTCGCCTCCATCCGGATCCCCGGGGAGGCGTCGGGTGGAAATCGCGCGCGTTGGAAACGCCGCGGAGATTTCCAATCCAGTCCGGCTTGTGGTCGGGAGAAAAGGCGGGCTTCTTGGCGCCCGCCATGGCTTACATCCCGCTTTTTCCCTTCACCGACTATTGGTGGTTCTACTCGGCCTTCTTGCTGTTCGTCCTGGGCATGCTGGCGCTCGACCTCGGGGTTTTTCACCGGAAGGCCCACGCCGTATGCGTCAAGGAGGCGTTCGCCTGGACCATGGTTTGGGTGAGCCTGGCGATGGTGTTCTGCGTCGGGCTCTACTTCTACGCCCAGTGGAAACTGCCCTTGGATCCACGGCTGCTGGGGCTGGACCATGCCGCGCTGGCCAAACAGACGGCCCTCGAATTTCTCGCCGGCTACGTCATCGAGGCGTCGCTCTCCGTCGACAACATCTTCGTGTTCGTGGTGGTGCTCGGTTACTTTGCCGTGCCGCCGCAATACCAGCACCGGGTGTTGTTCTACGGTATTCTCGGCGCGCTGGTTTTCCGCGCCATCTTCATTTCGCTGGGCGCCCTGCTGATGCAGTTTCACTGGGTCATTTTGCTTTTTGGCGGGTTTCTCATCCTGACCGGCATCAAGATCCTGTTCGCGCCGGAAAAGCCGATCGAACCGGAAAAAAATCCCGTCCTGCGCCTGCTGCGCCGCCTGTTGCCGGTGACACCCGGCTTGCACGGCGACAAGTTTCTCGTGCGTCTGAACGGAGTATGGCATGCCACTCCGTTGCTCGTGTGTCTGGTGTTCATTGAAATCAGCGACATCGTCTTCGCCGTGGACTCGGTTCCGGCGATCTTCGCCCTCACGCGTGAGCCGCTGATCGTTTTCACCTCAAATGCCTTTGCGATTATGGGGCTGCGCTCACTCTTTTTCCTGCTCGCCGGGGTCATGCATAAATTCCGTTTCCTGAAATACGGCCTGGGTGTGGTGCTGGTCTTTGTGGGCCTCAAGATGGTGTGGCTGAACGAGGCTTTCGGTGGCAAGTTCCCCATCAGCTGGTCGCTGGGTATCATTGCCGCGGTGCTGGGCGCGGCCGTTCTGGTCTCCCTGCTAGTCCCGGCGCGCACCTCAGCGGCGCCACCACGCTAAGGCCGCTTCCACCAGTTCCTGCGCCGCCTCGCCAAACAGCCAGAGGTAGATCACGCTCAACGCGAACACCAGGTAACCCAGCACAATGGCCCGGCCGTCGCGTTCGAGCAGGCCGCAAGCCAGCAGCAAAATCGACCAGCCCGGCAAACCGTTGGAAAAGGGGATCGGCAGGGGCAGCAGGAGGATGGTGGCGGCCGCCACCATCATGATTGCGTGCAACTGCCGGATCAGCGCATGTTCCGTGAGCACCAGCCAGCGGGGCTGGAGCACGCGCTCCAACCAGCCGATGATCCGGGCCGCCAGATCCAGCACCCGGGGGATGAATCCCGCCGGCAGCTCCCGGCGCTGGATGCTCTTGGGCAGCCACGGCCGCTGGCCCAGGGCCAGCCGCAGGCAGATCAGGATTATTGCCAGGCCGAACGGCGTGGACAGCCCCGGCAGGGGCACGGGCAACAGAAAGGGCAGGGTGAGCAGGATCACCAGCAGCATGTAGGCCCGGCCCTTGAGCGCATAGAGCAGTTCCCGGATGGTGACGGCGCGTTCCGCCACTCGCTGGCGCAACTCGATCAGTTCCACCGACAATTTCTTCGGCGGACTCAGATGAGGGATCAGCGGAATTTTCATGTGCCGCGCTTGTTGCCGTAGAGTTCGATTTGCAACCGCGGGGCGTAGCGGTAACCGCGCTCCTTGCACAGCTGGCCCAGCCAGCCGGCTTTTGCCCGCAACGCCTCAACCGTCACGCCCTCGGGCATCAGCAGCACCTTGGTGCGGGGCAAATCGCCGCCCAATTGGGCCAGCATTGTTTCGATCTCGCTTATGTCTGCCGGGCGGGCGACGACAAATTTCAGCTGAAACCCGTAGCCGGCCAGCCACGCCTTCACGACCTCCGGTTGCCAGCGGAGCTGCTCGTGTTTCTGGCGCCAGGTATCGTCGAGGCGTGTATCCGGGGCGGAGTTGGTCAGCTTCGGACTGAGTGACGCCAGGTCGCACGCGATGCCCTCGGGCGCGATCGTCGCCGCCGTCTCAATCGTGATATGGTAGCCGGCCTTTTTCAGCCCAGCGGCCAGTTCGTGGATGCCCGGGGCGATCATCGGTTCGCCCCCCGTGAGCACGACGTATCGCGCGGGGTGCTTCATCACTTCGGCCACGATCTCGTCCACGGTCATCTGCCTCCCCTCGGGGGACCACGAGGCATAGGGGGTGTCGCACCAGTTGCAGCGCAGGTTACAGCCGCTGGTGCGCACAAAGACCGACGGCACCCCGGTCAGCTCGCCTTCACCTTGCAGCGAATAAAATATTTCAGAGATTAACACCGGACTGCTTTTAACACAGAGGACGCAGAGCGCACGGAGTTTCGTCACCCCGCGAACCTTGTGCTCTCTGTGTTAACTTGGTTTGGACGGTATCGGCGGCGTGGATTCGTAGGTCGTCGGATCCGCAAGCCCGGCCTGTTGGAAGGCTTCGCGCCGTTCGACACAGGTGCCGCATTTGCCGCAGTGGACGGCGCCACCCTTGTAACAGGACCAGGTGCGGACAAAGTCCACGCCCAACCGCGCGCCCTCGGCCGCGATCTGCCCTTTGGTCATGGCCATAAACGGTCGGAGCAACTGCACCCCGACGTAAGTGCCGAGTCGCATCGCCTCGCCCATCGCCGCCATAAAATCTTCGCGGCAATCCGGGTAGATCGTGTGATCGCCGGTATGCGCGGCGATCACCAGTGCCTCCGCGCTCGCGCTCTCGGCGAAGCCCGCCGCCGCCGCCAGCATGATGCCGTTGCGGAACGGCACGACGGTGCGCTTCATGTTTTCGTCGGCGTAATGTCCCTCGGGAATGTCGCCGCCGCTTTTCAGCAGGTCGGAGGCGAACAGCTGGCCGATGAAATCCAAGGGGATGACCTGGTGCGGCGCACCGACCAACTTGGCGTGCTCGACGGCAAAGGGAATTTCACAGTGGTTGTGTTTCGCGCCGTAATCGAAGCTCAGCACCGCCCGGACCGTATGGTGCGCCCGCGCCCAGTGGAGCGCAGTCACCGAATCCATGCCACCGGAGCAGAGCACGACGACTTTCATGCGTGCATTTAGCATTGGCTTCACGGCGCTGGCCAAGGAAAAACAAGCCTGTGGCCACTTTAGTCATCGCCCATCGTGGCGCCTCGGCGGAAAAACCGGAAAACACGCTTGCGGCCTTCCGGCGGGCCCTGGCGCTAAAGGTGGACGGCATCGAGCTCGATGTGCAGGTCACCGCCGACGGCGTGCCGGTGGTGTTTCATGACTCCAGCCTGCGCCGGCTGACCGGACAATCCGGGCGCTTGTCCAACCAGACCTGGCGCAGGCTAAAAAATCTCCGCGTCGCCGGCACCGAACCCATTCCCCGGCTCACTGCCGTTTTGGCATTGGTCCGAGGCCGGGCCCTCGTGCAGATTGAATTGAAGCGCGGTGTCACCGTCAGCCGTGTTGTCCGCACCATCCGACGCGCCCGGGCTGAGCGCTGGGTCATTCTTGCTTCTTTCGAGGCCAAACTGGTGCGTGAAGCAGGAAAGCTGGCACCAGCCATTCCCCGCATGCTCATTTCCGAGGGGCGCGGGGAGGCGAAAAAACTGCTGCGTCAGGTGGCGACCGCGGGCGCGGGCGGCCTGAGCCTTCATTTCAAGGCTGTGCGCAATCGTGCGATGGTTCAGGCCATCCAAGCTGGCGGCGCCACACTCTGGTGCTGGACGGTCAATGACGCCGCGATCGCGCGGCGGCTGGCGGGGTGGGGCGTCGATGCCCTGTTGGGCGATAATCCCGACTTGCTGCGAAGCTGCGTTTAGGTTTTTTCTGTGCCTCCCAGTGGTCCGTAGGCGGACCGGACCGATGATCATTTTTTACGACCCTTCCTGTGCCGAGTATGGTTCGCACCTGCGCCCCGAGCAGCCGGCCCGCATCACCCGCAGTTTCACCCATCTGCAAGCCGTGCATCCGGATTGGATCTGGCGCCGGCCGCACCTCGCCGCCGAATCCGTCCTGCTGACCGCCCACACCCCGGCGTTGCTCAAGCGCCTCCAGCAGCCGGGCGACATCGACGCGGACACGCCATATTTCCCCGGCATCTACGATCATGCCCGCCGCGCTGTCGGCGCCGCGCTCGATACGGCAGAAACCGCGCTGGCTGGAGATAACGCTTTTTCGCTGATGCGCCCACCCGGCCACCATTGCACCCGCCAGCAGGCGATGGGGTTCTGCTACCTCAATCCGATTGCCATCGCCGCGCTGCACGCCGCGGCTTCCGGCCACCGCGTGGCGGTGTGGGACTTCGACGCCCACCACGGTAACGGCACAGAGGACATTCTCCTGGGCCGGCCGGAACTGTTGTTCGTGTCGGTCCACCAAGACCCCGGCTACCCCGGAACCGGCACGACCTCCACCGACAACTGCAAAAACTTCCCCGTCGCTCCGCACTGTCCACGCGAAGCCCACCTCGCGACGCTGGCCCGCTCGTGGGAGGTCGTGCTGGCGTTTAAGCCCGACCTCGTGCTCGTGTCCGCCGGCTTTGACGCTTACGCCCGCGACCCCATCACGGAGATGACTCTCGAAGCGTCCGATTTTGCCGAACTAGGCCGGTGGCTCCGTCAATCGGGCCGGGCCACCGCCGCGATCCTCGAGGGCGGCTACAGCCCCGACCTGCCGGTGCTGATTGACGGTTTCCTTTCCGCATGGGAGAAATAAACCCCTTCATCCGTTTGAATCCGACGCTTCACTACCAGTTCATCGACCAACCCGCGCAATTGCCGGCGCTCTACGCTGCGCTCGACCGCTGCGCCGAGATCGCGCTCGATACGGAGGCCGACAACCTTTTCCGCTACAAAACCAAGGTTTGCCTGCTGCAAATCCTCGCCGCGGACGAAATCTACCTCGTGGATCTGCTGGCCGAACTGCCGCTCGATGCGCTTTGGACCCGCCTCGCCGCCAAGCCGCTCATCATGCACGGCAGCGACTACGATCT
>JANNDM010000197.1:0-4088 GCA_031387725.1 Verrucomicrobiota bacterium
TTGCTCTCGGGGGTGTTTACCGTGATGGGATGGCCGGAGTCGCCGCCGGCGCGGATCTCCGGGTAGAGTGGCACCTGGCCGAGTAAAACCGTGCCCAGCAGCTCGGCGGTGGTGGCTCCGCCGCCTTCGCCGAACAGGGACTGCCGGCTACCGTTGGCGTCCTCGAACCAGCTCATGTTCTCGGCCACGCCGATCAGGGGGACATTGACCTTCTGGAACATCAGGCCGCCTTTGCGGGCGACGTTGGTCGCGGCCGCCTGCGGGGTAGTGACGATGATGGCGCCGTCCAGCGGGAGCGTCTGGACGAGCGAAAGCTGCGCATCCCCCGTGCCGGGCGGCAGGTCGATCAACAGCATGTCCAGTTCGCCCCATTTCACGTTTTGGACGAATTGCTGGATGGTCTTCATGATCATCGGGCCGCGCCAGACGACCGGCGTGTTGTCGTCCACCAGGAAACCCATGGACATGACCTTGACGCCGTAGCGCTCCAGGGGCACGAGGGAATCGCCGTCGATCGCCGGCCGGCCCTGCAAGCCCATCATGAGCGGCACGGAGGGGCCGTAGATGTCGCAATCCATCAGGCCGACGCGCCCCGGGCGACCCCGGGATTCGAGGATCTGGGCCAGGGCGCAGGCGAGGTTGACGGCAAAGGTGGATTTGCCCACTCCGCCCTTGCCCGAGGCGATGGCGACGGAGTGTTTCAGGCCGGGGGGGGCGGTGCCGGTGGCTCCACCCGTGCCGCCGGCCGGCGGGGCCTTGGCGGCGGAGACGGCGAGCTCAATGATCACGTCCCTCACGCCCGGCAGGGCCCGCAGGCATTGCTCGATCTCGGCCTTGAGCGTCAACGGCACCTTGGGGTCGGAGGTCGTGATGGCCACGGCAACCTGCGCGGTGCCGTCCGTGAATGTCGCCGAGCGCACCAGCCCGAACGAGACGATGTCGCGGCTGAATCCGGGATATTTTACCTGCTTGAGGGCTTCCTTGATGGCTTCGACGGTCACAATGGGCATGAAAATGGCTTGGAAAAGGGTGGGCTTTGACCTTGTGAGTAGGTTGCCGAGAGTAAAACAAAAACCGGCCCCGAACTTTCTTCATTAATTCCAGACTCACCCTCATGCAGAACGCCTTTCGCCTCCTCTTCGGTCTCGCCTTGGCCGCGCCCCTCTTCGCGCAACGCGACATCGGCACAGTCAACGTGGACGCCGACACCCAGACCACCGCGATCACGCTCAGCTCCTCGTCGCCGGAGTTGCAGAACCTCGCGCTGAAAGCCTTCGGGGCCCATGGTCGCTACCGCCCGGTCGCGAGTGGCGGCGTGTTCAACCTTACCTTCACCCCGGCCGGCGCCACCCAGGTCACGGTCAGCATCACCAAAGGCAGCGCCGGCACGCCGGTGCACAGCGAGACCGTGTCCGGCACAAACCTGCGGAACGCGTTGCTGCGCGCCGCGGATATCGCCGTGACCAAGACCAGCGGACTGCGCGGCTTCTTTGCCGGCCGGCTGGCCTTTGTCGGCGAGACCACCGGCAAGACCGAGATCTACACCTCGGATGTTTTCTTTGGTGACGTGCTGCGCTGGACTTCCGATGGCAAGCAGACGATGAGCCCGCGTTGGGCGCCGGATGGCTCGAAGATCATCTTCACCAGTTATCGCACCAGTTTCCCCGATATCTATATCCTCGAGTTGACCAACCGCCGCATTTCGCTGCTCGCGAGTTTCAAGGGGACCAACAGCGGCGGTCGTTACAGCCCCGATGGCTCGCGGGTCGCGATGGTGCTCTCCGGCGAGGGCAATCCCGAGGTCTATGTGGGCAATGCGCAGGGCCGGCAGATCCGCCGCCTGACCAATACTCCGGCGGTCGAGGCTTCACCCGCCTGGTCGCCCGACGGCTCGCGCCTGCTCTTTGTGTCCGATAGCGCCGGTGGCCCGCAGCTCTATACGATGGCCGCCACGGGCGGCGCGGCGACCCGTCTCGCCACCAATATTTCCGGTTACTGCGCCGAGCCCGACTGGAGCACCTCGAACCCCAACAAGATCGCCTTCACCGCCAAGGTGGGCAGCGGCTACCAGGTCGGCGTCTACGACCTGACCGCCCGCGCCAGCAAGATCGCCTCCAAAGCCCCGACCGACGCGATCGAGCCGGTCTGGATGGCGGATGGCCGCCACGTGATCTGCACCTTCCGCGCCGCCAACACCCGCAGCCTCTACCTGCTCGACACGGAGTCCGGCAAGGCCACGCGCCTCAGTCCCACGGCGCTCGGCAACGCTTCCGGCGCCGCCTACCTCGCGCCGTGATGTCTCTTCAGTCATTGCGAGAAGCGAAGCGACGAAGCAATCCAGCTGGATCGCCACGGGCGACAGAGTCGCCCTCGCGATGACAAGACGGGATGATTCCATGAAGCTCCTCTTCATCGGCGACATCGTGGGCAAGCCCGGGCGCGAGATCGTCAGCGCGCTAGGGCCGAAAATACGCGCCGAGCGGGGGATCGACTTCATTGTCGCCAACGGTGAGAATGCCGCGGCCGGCGCGGGGATCACGGGCGCGATTTGCTCTTCGCTGTCCGCCGCCGGGATCGATGTGATCACGTTGGGCGACCATGTGTGGGACCAGAAAGGCTTCGAACAGGAGATCACGACGCTTGGTCGGGTCTGCCGCCCGGCCAACCTGCCGCCCGGCTGCCCGGGCCGCGACCACGTCATTGTCGAGCAAGGCGGTTTTCGTCTCCTCGTGTTCACCGTCCTAGGCCGCAGTTTCATGGGGCTGAAGGCCGAGTGCCCGTTTCTCTGCGCCGATGCGCTGCTGGCTAAACTTGCCGGCCAGTTCGACGGCGCGCTGGTGGAGATCCATGCCGAGGCAACCTCGGAAAAGCAGGCGCTGGGCTGGCACCTCGACGGCCGCGTCACGGCGGTGCTCGGCACTCACACCCACGTGGCCACGGCCGACGCTTCGCTGCTGCGCCAGCAGACGGCTTTCATGTGCGACGTCGGCATGACCGGTCCGCATGAGTCGGTGTTGGGCCGCGAGATTGCGCCCGTCGTCGGCCGGTTTCTCGATGGCCTGCCGCGGCGCTTCGAGGTGGCGACGGGTGACAATCGCTTGTCGGCCGCCTGCGTGGAGTTTGCGAAAACGGGTCGCGCCGAGCGCATCGAGTGGCTTAGCCTGAAACTGCCCTGATGAATCTCTCCGCGCCTGCTGCCGACCTCTATGTGCCCGACGGCCGCCCGCTGGTGGCCGCCCTGCGACGCACGACGCACCTGTGCCTCGCCGCGCACCAGGATGATATTGAGATCATGGCCTACCACGGCATCACGGCGGGTTACTCCCGGCGCACCTTCACCGGGGTGGTCATCACCGATGGCGGTGGCAGCTCGCGCACCGGCAAATTCGCGGGTTACTCCGACGAGCAGATGAAACATGCCCGCCGGGCCGAGCAACGGCGCGCGGCGCGGTTGGGTCATTATGCCGCGCAAATCCAGCTGGCGCACCCCAGCGCGGTGGTCAAAGACGCCCGCCGCTCCGAGGTGGTGGCTGATCTCATTGCCATCCTTCGCGCCACCACACCTGAGGTCGTTTACCTGCACAACCCGGCCGACAAGCACGACACCCATGTCGCCTGCTTCGCCCGGTGTCTGGCGGCGCTGCGCTCTTTGCCCGCCCGGCTCCGCCCTCTAGCCGTCTATGGCTGTGAGGTTTGGCGCAACCTCGACTGGCTGCCCGACGCCGACAAGGTCGTGCTCAATGACTCGGCCAATCCCAGGCTCGCGGCGAAACTCATCGGCGCATTCGATTCCCAGATCGCCGGCGGCAAACGCTACGACCTGGCCATCGCGGGGCGCCGGCTCGCCAACGCCACCTTCCACACCTCTCACGCCACCGACCGCGCCACGGCCTTGACTTGGGCGATGGACCTGACGCCGCTCGTGCGGAACAAGAAGCTTTCCGTCGAGAAATACACCCTCGGCTACGTCGATCGTCTCCGCGCCGATGTGACGGAGCGGTTGAGTCGTTTCCTGTAGGAGCGGGATTTAACGCCGATTGGGGTGGGGGATAGGCGCGGTGCAGCGCGCAGTCAGTTGGGGGGCACGG
>JANNDM010000019.1:0-5846 GCA_031387725.1 Verrucomicrobiota bacterium
CAGGCGCTGGACCAGCGAGGCGACGGCTCCGGACTCCACCTACTCGTGGCGGGCCACGCGTTCCCCCGCCCTCCCGCCCCGAGCCACTTGTAACCTATTAGGTTACAAACCGGACACCCTCCACTCCGCCACCTTCGGCGGGGTCGACCAGCCCTATGCGATCACCCAGTGGCGCGAACTCACCGACGCCGCCGAGCGGGCCACCATGCCCTGAACCCCGGCGGACTTTTGCCCTTGCGTCGCGCTTATGCCGCATTGCAGCATTGCCGCATGACCACAACCCTTCCTCTCAGCAAACGCGGCAGCCTGACCCTGCCCCCCGCCCTGCGGCGCAAAATGGGCCTCGATAAGTTGCGCAACCCCATGCTTATCGTCGAGGAACGCGAAGGCGGCCTGTTCCTGCACCCGGCGGTCGCTCTCCCCATGCGCGACCTGCCCAAGGCGCAGCTCCGGGCTTGGATCGCCCGCGACGAGGCGGAGATGAAAGCCTTTCAAACGGCCACGAAAAGGAAGGGGTGAGGCTCTTTCTCGACACCAGCGTCCTCCTCGCGGCGGCCGGCTCCGCCAAGGGGGCTTCGCGTTTCCTGGTGACCGGGACCGCCGGGCGGGGTTGGCAACTGGTCAGCTCGGACTATTGCGCGGAGGAAACGCGCCGCAATCTGCCCAAGCTCGGGCGGGCGGCAGCGACCGCGTGGATCAAAGAGATCGCCCCGCGCGTGCGGCTGGTGCGAACGAGTGTGTCGCTCGACAAGCCGCTGGTCTTGGCCAAGGCGAAGGATCGCCCGGTCGTCATCACGGCCCTCGCGGCGCGGGCCGACTGGCTGCTGACGCTGGATGAGGCGGACTTCCACCGGAAACTTGGCCGGGTGGTTTACGGTTTGCGGCTGGCAACCCCGGGTGAATTTCTGCTCGAGCAGCGCGCCCTCGGCCTTCTTTGATTTCTGCGGGATTCTCCGGGCGAACCAGCCCCATGCCATCACCGAGTGGCGCGAGCTCACCGCCGCCGCCGAGCTGGCCACGATTTGCCCCAGCCCGACCGGACGGGGACAAACACCGGGCCCCGCCGTGCGGGGCAACGGCGTGCCGTAGAGTGAAAGTGAGGGTGATAGAGGTAAGTGTCCCAACAGCCAGAATCGCGTCAGGGGTCACACCAGGGTTTACCTTCACCCCCTCCTTCCCGCCGGCCCCGACCGGAGGGTTGACCACACAGACCGTCTGTGTATGACTGCTCTCATGCCCAGCAAAACCATTTCCTTGGAAACCGACGCTTACGAGCGCCTCAAGGCCACCCGCCGCACCGGTGAATCCTTTTCCGCCGTCGTCCGCCGTCTCACCCTGCCCCCCGCCCATGCCACCTTGCGCGATCTAAAAAAAGACATGGCCGCGGGGATTTTTGGCCGAGGCGTGGACTGGACCGCCGTCAAACGCGCGGTCGCCGGTCGCCGCCGGTCGCGCGACCTTCGTCCGGTCTGATGCTCTTTGATACTGAATTTTTGCTCCGTTATGCTGGCCAGCGGGGCCGGGCGCAGAAAATCGCCACGGAAAAATTTGAAGCCCGGCATCTCGACGCTCCGCTCTATACCTCGCGCATCTGCTGGGCCGAGTTTGCCGAAGGCTGTGTCCACGAAAGAGAGGTTCACGCCGCACTCGCCCGCTTTACCCTCATTGAGATTAACGAGGCCGTGGCTTGGGAGGCGTCACGCCTTGCCCGATTGTTGAAGACTGCCGGCCGGCATATCGGTGATAACGACGTGTGGATCGCCGCGACCGCCCTGGCCTATGACCTGCCGCTCGTCAGCCGTAACACCCGCCACTTCTCGCGGGTGCCCGGCCTGACCCTCGCGGAGTATTGAACCGGCCCGACTGCATTACGACCCCTCCGCTCGCGCCCCGGGCAACAACGGCGGTGACGCCCCGCTTGTCATCTCCGAATGGCGCGAGCTTTTTGCCACGGCGCGGGGCCGCGGAGCCACGGCGTGCCCTGAGCCTGGCGGCGGACAACCGGGTTGACTCCCAGTTCTGGAGGTATACGTCTTTTCGGCATGAAAGATACATACAGCGTCCGTGAGCTGCAGCGCGACACCGCCGCCGCGGTCCGCGCCGCCGAGTCCGGCGCCCTCGTGACCATCACCCGCCACGAACGCCCCGTGGTCCACGTGATTTCCGCCGAGCGCCTCGGCGGCATGATCGAGACCATGGAACTGCTGGCCGATCCCAAGTTCATGGCCCAGCTGAAGAAGCTGCGCGCCGGCAAGCTCAAGTTCTACCCCGCCTCCACGCTTGCAGACTAAGGTTCGTGTGGCGGAACAGGTGCGCGAGTATCAGCGGATGCTTGCCCCTGAAATCCGGCGCGCCATGAAGGCGGCCATTCTCGCCTTGCCCCGGGGCGACACCAGACCCTTGAGCGATGAACTTGAAGGGCTGCATCGCCTCCGGGTCGGCAGTCATCGCATCATTTTCCGCCACCGCACCGGGCAGATTGAGTGCTTTCTGGCCGCGCCCCGTTCTCTCGTTTACGAATACCTCGCCGCCCACCTGCACGAATACCTCGGCTGAACCGCCCGGCCGGCTCCGATAGGGTCCCTTGCTCTCCGTCCTCTGTCTTCAGCCCAGCGGACACCTTGACGCCAGCCCCAAGCCCTGACTAGTTAGCTTTTAACTTTCCGTGATTTTCAACAGCCGCAACACCCGCCAGAGCCTGCTGATCGAGGTCAATCCCTATCAGATCCTCGCTGCCGTGATCGACCGGCCGGATACCGGCCCGGAGGTGCTCGAATCAACGGTGGAATTCGATGCCGACGACGATGCCGGGTTGCGTCAGTGGATTGATAATAATTTCGACAGCCAGAAATCCTGGGTGCCGGTCGTCGGCGGCTTTGTGCCCCCCGAAGCCCTGCTCCAGCGCGAGAGCATCCAGGCCCGCCGGCTGGGTGAGGCCGACTACCTCCCGGGTCTCGTCAAGGAGCAGTATAAGATCGAAAACCCTGAGAAGTGGAAATTCACCGCCCTCAGCCCGTTGGAGGGAGCACAGGTGGCCCCCGAAGGCATGGCCCGCCCCGCCCTCCTGTGCGGCGTCTCCTCCACCGACGTGCACCGGGTCCAGCAACGCCTGCTCGACCATCGCCTCCTGCCCTATCGCCTGGAGCTGAGCCTGCTGCCCCTGCTCGGCGCGATCTCGGATTACAAGACGCGCCGCAACGACAAGCGGGCCGCCGTCGTCGTCGTCATCGAGCAGGAGCACACCACCGCCTACATCCTCGGGAAGGAGGGCGTGCACACCCCCGGCCCCGTGCGCCACGGTTTCACCTCCATCGTCCAGGCCGCATGCAAGGAATTTGCCCTGAAGGATGCCGCCGAGGTCCGCGACCGCCTCCACCACGCCGACGACGAGCTGCTGCTCCGCGCCGGCAAGTTTGTCCGCGCCATCGGCCGCGACCTCAAGCCGCTGGTCGATTCTTACGAGATGACCACCGGCCAGCCGGTCGGTGAGATTTATTGCGCCTATTTGCCGGCTTCACTCGCCTGGATCGCCGAGCCCCTGGCCCAGGTCATTGGGCGCGCCCCTTTCACCATCGACTGCCTGACCTGGCTGCCGACCGTCAACCTCCAACTCGGCGAAGGTGTTACCAGCCTCGGCCAGCACTGGCTGGGCGCGCTCAGCCTCGTGGCCGAGCTGCCCGGCCCCAAGCCGGCGAAGGATCCCAAGGATACCGACGTCTACCAGGGTCCCTGGCATCTCGACCGCCGCCTCTCCGGCGAGTTGCCGAGCAACAACCTCGTCCGCAGCCGGTTCATGGCCAATGCCATCACCGCCACCCTGGCGGCGTGCGCCCTGATCATCATGTGCTGGCAGTTTTATCTCAACAACTCCCTCTCCACGGAAATCTCCTACTGGAACCAGCGCATTCAGGAAAACCAGCGCCAGGCCGACGAACTGAAGGCCCTCACCCGCACCCTCGGCGAGCAGACCACCAAGCTCGACCAGGCCTACGGACTCATGGCGGCACCCTATGTCCTCTCCGACCTGGTCATGGCCTTCGGTCGCACCCGCCTCGACCGGATGAGCATCGAGAGCGTCAATGGCTTTGCCGGCGGCGTGGTTCTGCGCGGCACCCTGCACGTCCCTTCCGAAAAGGCCACGCAGCAGCTCCGGGCCTACGTGGAAGCGCTGCGCCGCGACCGCGAGTTTGCCGCCTTGTTCGGCACCATCGCCCTCACCTCTCTCGAACGCATCGATGGCGACCTCAGCATGCACTTTGAAGTGGCCTGCAAACTCAAGGAGGCCAAGCCGTGAACGCCTTCCTGCGAACCCTGCTGGGCTTCTTCCGGCGCAATCCGTTTTCCCTCATCTGCAGTTTGCTGGCCGTGCTGCTGTGGATTGGCAATTACTTCATCTGGCAGCGCCATGCGGAACTGACCACCGGCCACCAAACCTTGCAACGCAGTGGCGAGGACATGCTCCAAGCCCTGACCAATCACGGCCGGATCACCTCCGAGTTGACCGCCGTGAAGCAAGCGCTGGCCTTTATTGATCAGAGCCTGATCCAGGAAGGCGACCTGCCCACCAACATGGGTTATTTCTACCAGCTGGAATCCTCCAGCCGGCTCCGGCTCGAGGCGCTCAACCAGCTCAGTTCCCAGCCACCGCCGCCGGACCAGCCCTACAAGACCGTGCCCTTCACTCTCCGCACCACCGGTTCCTACCGCCAGGTGCTTCGTTTCCTGCGGGAACTCGAGACCGGCCCGCGCCAATTCAAGATCCAAACCTATGCCTTCACCCAAGGCGGGCCTGCGGCCAGCGAACCCGTCGGCCCCTCCGCCGGCCGCGCTCCGGCGGAAGTCACCACCGGCCCCGCCTTGATCACGCTGGATCTGACCATCGAAGTCCTCGCCCACCCATGAATTCGCTCCGCCCCCGCTTCCTCCTCCTTGCCGCCGGGCTCATGCTCGCGGTTGTTTCCGCTCTGTCCGCCGCCGACGCCCCCAATCCGGCGGAGGTCAAACGCATCGCCGATCGCTACGCCCTGACCAAGACCCGCATCAGCGCGCTGCTCGATCAACGCCAAAACCCCACGCCCCTGCCGGCCAATCCGCCCAATCCTTTCTATCAGACGCCAAAGGAAGTCGCGGGCGACCCGGCGACCACCGGCGGCGAATCACCGGATACGGCCCCGGTCCCGGAAGCCGCGGACCTCAGCGACATCGACACGCTCCGGAAATACGCCACCACCCTGAAAATCGGTGGGGTGATCACCCGCAACGGCGTGCTCCATCTGACCATCAACAACACGGCCAGCAAGACCGGCGATGCCGTCACCGTGGGCAACAAGGACCGGCCCATCTACCTGAAGATTCTCAATCTCACGCCCTACGACTTTACCCTGGGTCTCAACGACGCCACGCTCACCGTCCCGCTGCGGAAGTAGGAAGCCGGACATCGCACAGGAGAGAACGGAGCAAACCGAGAAAGCTCCGGACCAGTTTTTCTCCGTTTACTCAGTTTCCTCCTGTAAACTGCCTTTCGTTTCCCGCTTCAGCTCGGCCAGATACTGCCGCAGAAACACCGTGCGCCGCTGCGCCTCGTGCCGGCCGCCGGCCGTTTGCATGGTGCCCTCGAGTTTCAGCAGCTTCGAATAAAAGTGGTCGACGCACGCCACCCGGTCGTCGGGCGCGCGGAGTTCGCACCACGGATCGTCCGCCGCATACAGCGGCCGGCCCAGCGCTCCACCGAGCATCAGGCAGCGCGCCAACCCCACCGCCCCGAGTGCGTCCAGCCGGTCGGCATCCTGCACCACCCGGGCTTCGATCGTGCGCGGCGCGATTCCCGCGCTGAAGCTGTGGGCCTC
>JANNDM010000008.1:0-6563 GCA_031387725.1 Verrucomicrobiota bacterium
GCCGCCACATGCCATTTGCCGTCCTTGTCGAGCATGGGCGTCACCGTCTCGATCGCCTCCGAGCCTTCGAACACGGTCGCAAACTGCAGCACCCAATAGTCGCCCTTGGGGGCGCGGGGCACCTCATGCACCAGGTTCGCCTCCTTGAACTCGCGCTTTGAGACCGAACCGAGAGGCTGGCGGCCCTGGGTCATGGCAGACACCCATTTTTTTTCGCTCACCATCGTCTTGAAGTGCGTTGCTCCCTCCTTCCAACTGTCCGCATATTTTTCCTCATCAATCAGATCGAGCCAGGCCAGGGCGGCGGCCTTGGCTTCCTCGGCCGACGGGGTTGGCTCCTCCGCCGCAACCGCGGTGAGCCGGCCGAAAAAAAGGCAGGCGGCGATGGCAAGATAGCGCAGCAGGTAACGCATCAAGGGGTGGGTGCGCGTTGTTTGTGCCCGTGAGCCTCCCGCCGGGCAAGCTGCAACCGGGCCGCCGGCTCAATGCCGGCGGAAGACGAGCGCGGCGTTGTGGCCGCCGAAACCGAGGTTGTCCGTCAGGACCACGTCGATCTTCGCCTCGCGCTTCACGTTGGGCGTGTAGTCGAGGTCGCAGTCGGGATCCGGGGTCTCGTAATTGATGGTCGGCGGCACGATGCCGGTCTCGATGGCCTTGACGCTGATGACCGCCTCGATGCTGCCGGCCGCACCGAGCAGGTGGCCGGTCATCGACTTGGTGGAGCTGATGTGAACCTTGCGGGCATGGTCGCCGAAGACCTTTTTGATGGCGATGGTTTCGAATTTGTCGTTGTAGGGCGTGGAGGTGCCGTGCGCGTTGATGTAGTCGACCTGGTGCGGCGCGAGGTTGGCGTCGGCCAGGGATTTGATCATGGATTGCGACAGGCCCTTGCCGTCGGGATCGGGCGAGGTGATGTGGTAGGCGTCGCAGGTGGCGGCATAGCCGGCCAACTCGGCATAGATGTGCGCCCCCCGGGCCAAGGCGTGTTCCAAGCTCTCGATCACGAGAATCGCGGAGCCTTCCCCCATGATGAAGCCATCGCGGTTGAGGTCAAACGGCCGGCTCGATTTTTGCGGAGCCTCATTGTTTGTGCTCATGGCCTTCATCGAGCAGAAACCGGCGTAGGCCAGCGGCGTGATCGCGGCCTCCGCCCCGCCGCAGACCATCACATCGGCTTCGCCGCGGCGGATCATGCGGAGGGACTCGCCGATCGCGTGGGTGGCGGTCGAACAGGCACTGACCACGCCAAAGTTCGGGCCGCGTGCGCCCAGCTCGATGGCCACCAGACCGCCGCACATGTTGCTGATGAGCGCGGGAATCATGAACGGTGACACCTTGCGCGGCCCGCGTTCCAGGAGAACCTTGTGCTGGTTCTCGATGGTCCACATCCCGCCGATGCCGGAACCGATGATGACGCCGACGCGGTCGGCGTCCTCCTTGGTCATGTCGAGCTTGGCGTCGGCGATGGCCTGCTTGGCGGCGCAGAAGCCGAAGTGAGTGTAGCGGTCGTTGCGGCGGACCTCCTTGGGGTCCATGTGCTGCGCGGGGTCCCAGCCGCGCACCTCGGCGCCGATCTGGCAGCTGTAATTGCTGGCATCAAACAGCGACACCCGGTCGATGCCGCATTTGCCGGCCACGATGTTGGCCCAGAAATCATTCACATTGTGACCGAGGGCGGCCACGACGCCCATGCCGGTGACGACGACGCGTTTGTGAGGAGAGGAGGTTTCCATCGTGAAAATCGGGGTAGAAAACAAAAAAGCGCCCTACCAGACCAGCGCTAGGCCAGACGATAGAACGCTTCGGCCAATTGCCAAAATTTATTTCTGCCCGGCCTTGTTCTGGATGTAGGTGGTGACATCACCGACCGTCTGGAGCTTCTCGGCGTCGGATTCAGGGATCTCGCCTTTGATCTCGTCCTTGAACTCCTCCTCGAAAGCCATGATCAGTTCAACCGTATCGAGGGAGTCGGCGCCAAGGTCGTCGAGAAACGACGCCTGCGGTGTGATTTGCTCTTCGTTAACATTCAGTTGGTTAACGATGATTTCTTTGACGCGCTGGTCGATGGTTTTCTGGTCAGCCATGAGATTGATAAATGAGTCTAAAACGTTTGTGAAGAGGCATCACATCACCATGCCGCCGTCAACGGTAAAAACTTGGCCCGTAATGTAACCCGCTTCCTCGGAACAGAGAAACGCCGTCATATGGGCGATATCAGCCGCCTCCCCCAGACGCTTAAGGGGAATAACGGAGGTGATCTTTTCGGCGGCCTCGGGCGGCAACGAAGCCGTCATGTCGGTCTTGATGAAGCCCGGGGCGACGGCATTCGAGGTCACGCCGCGTGCGGCAAACTCCTTGGCGATGGCTTTGGTGAACCCGATCAGGCCGGCCTTGGCGGAGCAATAGTTGGCCTGCCCGGCATTGCCCATGATGCCGACCACGGAAGTGATGTTGACGATGCGGCCCCAACGTTTCTGGGTCATCGAACGCCCGATGTGCTTCGTCCAATGATAGCAGCTGGTGAGGTTGGTGGTGATGACCGCGTTCCAATCGTCCTCCGACATGCGGAACAGCAGGCCGTCCTTCGTGATGCCGGCATTGTTGACGAGTATGTCGATCTGCCCGAACTGGGCGAGCAGGTCGGCGCTGGCCTTGGCGACCGCCGCGCCGTCCGCCACATCCACGGCGAGCGCATTGGCCTTGCCGCCCGCCGCGGTGATGGCCGCCGCCGTCGCGCCGCAACTGTCGGCGGACTTGCTGACGCAAATCACCGTCACGCCGTTTTTCGCCAGCAATTCGGCGATCGCCTTGCCAATACCCCGGCCGGCGCCGGTGACGAGGGCCACTCGATTGTTGAAAGTCAGACTCATTCGGTGAGGATGGGATGCTCAGGCCCCGACGCCCGCAAGCGCGAAAATTCGGAATAAAGATTCAGCGGACTGTGCACCCCCAGCCTCGGCCACACGGAGGGTCGTCATCGATAATATGTAATACAATACGTTACACATTACCGGGCGAAGCCGGGGACATGACATGGGTGGATATCTGGGTCGTCTCCACGCTGACGGGGCTGAGCTCGGCGTCCGGCTGAAAGAAAGAATCCTGCTGAGGGCCTCCTGCCTTCGCCTCGTTGGGCTGCGGCAAGGCAAGTCGGGCCGGCGGAATTCAGGTCAATACACGTCGCGCTGGTAGCGCTTGTCCTTCTTCATCTGTTTCACGTAGTCGGCTGCGGCCGCTGCCTCCAGGCCGCCCTGCAACGCGATGATGTCGTGCAACGCGACATCCACGTCCTTCGCCATGCGGTGGGCGTCGCCGCACACGTAGAAATGGGCCCCGCCCTTGACCCACGCCCAGAGTTCCGCGGCGGCCTCGCGCATGCGGTCCTGCACATAAATCTTCTTGGGCTGGTCGCGGGAAAAAGCCAGGTCGACGCGCGCCATTTTGCCTTCCACCAGCAGTTTTTTCCACTCGTCGCCGTAGAGGTAGTCCGTGGCGGCGTGCTGGTCGCCATAGAACAGCCAGTTGCGTCCCGGTGCCTGGGTGACAATCCGCTCCTGCACGAAGGCCCGGAACGGCGCGATGCCCGTGCCCGGCCCGATCATGATGACGTCCTTGGTCAGATCAGCCGGCAGGCCGAAGTGCGACTCAGCCACGAAGACCGGCACGGGCGTCTTCCGCCGCGTGACCCGGTCGGACAGAAAGGTGGAGCATACGCCGTAACGCCGGCGGCCGTTGGACTCGTAGCGCACCGGCGCGACCGTGAGGTGCACCTGGCCGGGAAACATCTTCGGCGAGGAGGCGATCGAATAAAGCCGCGGCATGAGCCGGCGAAGGTGGTCGACGAACTCCTGCGGCGTCAGCTTCGCGCCGGGGAATTCCTCCAGCAGGTCGATATATTCACGCTGGCCCAGGAAAAGTTCCAGGACCTCCTTGGCCTCGGGCGCCAGCAGCGCCGCCAGTTGCTCCTTCTCCCGCGGGTCGGTGGTCTTGGCCGCGAGGGTCTCGAGGATCTTCTTGGTCGGGCCGGCGAGCGAAACTTTCGTGGTCAGCGCCTCGCGCAGACTGATGGCGGCGGTCATCCGGGCAGGGAGCACCGGCTCGTTGCCGGTGGCACCCAGCAGGTCGATGACCTCCTCGACCAGCTGCAGACGGTTGGAGGGGAAAATCCCGAGCGAGTCGCCCACCTTGTAGGTCAGACCGCTGCCCGCGATGTCGATCACCAGGTGCCGCGTGTCCTTGCTCGAGCCGTCTTTGTTGAGCACGCGGTTCTCCAGCAATTTGGTGGCAAGCGGATTGTCCTTCGTGTAGGGATTGAAAGGCGGAGTGGAAACGTTCATGCGCTGCCTAATTTTTTCCTGCGGCGGGAAGGCATGGCAAGCTCCGTCTGCGTCACGGGGGAATCTCGTTGCGCCATCCTGCCGCGCCCGCCATTCATCCCCCTCGCATGGAACCCGTCCGCATCCAGAAATTCATCGCCGAGAGCGGCGCATGCTCGCGGCGAGCCGCCGAGGCGTTGATCGTCGCGGGTGAGGTCTATGTGAATGGCGCGAAGGCCACGCTGGGGCAAAAAGTGACGCCCGGCACCGACAAGGTCACCGTGCGGGGCAAGGGCCTCAAGTCCCACGCCCAGCCCAAGTTGGCTCTCGTGCTGCACAAACCCCGCGGGGTCGTCTGCAGCAACAGCGATCCGCATGCCGACCACACCATCTTTGACTTGTTGCCGCGCGAATGGGCCCGGCTCCGGCTCTTTTGCGCCGGCCGCCTCGACAAAGACAGCGAGGGCCTCGTCATCCTCACCTCCGACGGCGACCTCGCGCATAAGCTCATGCATCCGTCTAATCTGGTCGTGAAGCGTTACTACGTTTCGCTGGAAGCGCCCTTCCCCGCCGGCCGGCTCCGCCAGTTGCTGCGCGGGGTGGTCATCGAGGGCGAGCACCTCAAGGTGGAGCGCGCCAACCTCGTCAACCCCAAGTCCGACCGCAGCTCCACCGAGCTCGACGTCCACATGCACCACGGCAAAAAGCGTGAGATCCGCCAGCTCTTCCTCACCCTCGGCTTTGAGGTCCGCCGGCTCCGCCGCTACCAGATCGGCTCCCTCCGCCTGAAAGGAATTCCTTTGCGCGGCGTGAAACAACTTTCTACCAAAGAAATCCAATCCCTCTTCGTGGTCCCTGCCGTGCACTACCGCGAGATGACTCCCTCCACCCATGATGAAAACTAAACTCATTCTCCTGCTGCTCGCTTTCGCCGCGTGCCTAGCGGCCGACACCCTCCCGTCCGACACCGCGGTTTTTGTCCAGACCGACCCGAAGTCGCCCGTCCTCACCCGGCTCAAGGCCGGCAGCACCGTCACCGTCGTCGGCGAAGCCCCGGCCGGCTGGCGCCGCATCGAGGTCAGCGGCCCCTTCGAGGCCTACGCCCAGAGCCGCGACATCACCAAGGGCCTCGAGGTCCGCGAAGGCGGCCACATCTTCGCCGCTCCCCGCAAGGACGCGCAGCTCCTCGCCGTGGCCGCGGCCGGCGACAAGTCCGAGGTCATCGGCCTCGCCGGAGGCGACTGGTGCCAGATCCGTCTCGAGAAAAAGCTGCAGGGCTTTATCGCCGTCGGCGAGGCCGCCAATGTTTCCGCCGACGTCAAGCCCATGCTGCCCGTCACGGCGGCTCCGCTCCCGGCCGGGCCGGTCAGCACCCTCGGCCGCCCGGTCGCCCTGTCCGCCCACACAGCCGACACGCCGCGGCTGTTCGCCGGCACGCTCGTCCTGGCCCGGCGCCCCCTCATCAATCCCAACCCGCTCTATGACTATCAGCTCACGGACTCCACGGGCCGCCGCTTCGCCTATGTGGACACGCGCCGCCTGCTGCTCACGGACAAGATGGACACTTTTCTCGACCGCGAGATCACCCTCACCGGCACGGTGCGCAACACCGTCGACGGCAAGGACCTCGTCATCGCCGCCGAGTCCATGTCGCTGAAGAAATAATCCTTGACCCACTCCGGGGTGGAACGCGCTGACCCAGCGCGTTTCCTCTTTCCCGACCAGCGCGTTGGGGTCAACGCACTCCACCTCATTTCTTTCCCCCTCATGGAACTGATCGACGGCAACAAAATCGCGGCGGACATCGTCGCCGAGCTCAAGACCCAGGTCGCCGCCCTCCCCGGCCGCAAGCCCTGCATCGCCCTTGTGCGCGTGGGTGATGACCCCGCCTCGGTCTCCTACGTCACGAAAAAGCAGAAGATGTCAGCTGAGATCGGCATCGAGAGCCGGCTGATCCTGCCCCCGGTCACGACTTCGCAGGATGAGTTGTTTGCGCTCATCGACGGCCTCAACGCCGACCCCACCGTCGACGGCATCCTGGTCCAATCGCCGCTGCCGAAACAGCTCGGCGAGGCCGCCGTCTTCCGCCGCATCGCCGCACACAAGGACGTCGATGGCTTCCACCCGCTGAACCTCGGCAAGCTCGCGCAGGAAGACGAGACGGGCTTCGTCGCCTGCACGCCCGCCGGCATCATGCTGCTGCTCCAGCGCTCCGGCGTGGCCCTCGCCGGCCAGCATGTGGTCATC
>JANNDM010000020.1:0-24202 GCA_031387725.1 Verrucomicrobiota bacterium
CCGCGGATAACTCCGCGCCCCAGGTCCGGGAATTTGTCCGCGCCTTCCGCAGTCGCTGGGACGGCGAAACCCCCGACAGCACCGCCGCCCTCGGCTATGACGCCATGATGCTCACTGCCGATGCCATCCGGCGCGCCGGCATGACCGATGGCACCGCGCTGCGCGACGCCCTCGCCGCCACCAAGGATTTCTCTGGAGTGACCGGACGCATCACCATTGACCGGGAGCGCAATGCGACCAAGTCCGCCGTCATGATGCGGGTGAAGGACGGCCGCACGGAGTTCGTCGCGACGGTCAACCCGTAGCGCTGCAAGTGGAGGGCTGAGTGACTCCCCGTCAGGCTCCTGCCAGCCGGTGCCGGCCCAAGAATGAATCCATTCTTATCCGCGAAATCCGCGGTTAAAATGCTTGGAACAGGCGCTTCCTCCCACTCAACTCTCAGCCCTCAACTCTCCATCCCTCCGAGTGTCCGAATTCCTGCAGCAACTTCTCAACGGCCTGTCCCTCGGGGCCATCTATGCGCTCATCGCGCTGGGCTATACGATGGTCTACGGCGTGCTGCGCTTCATCAACTTCGCGCATTCCGACGTGTTCATGGTCGGCGCCTTCATCGGCTATTACATGGGCAAGCTGGTGCCGGAAAACACCGTCTGGGGCGGCTTGGTGGTCCTCATTGTCGCCATGCTCGGCTGCGCGGTGCTGGGCATGCTCATCGAGAAGCTGGCCTACCGGCCGCTGCGCGGCGCCGCCACGCTCAACGTTTTGATCACCGCCATCGGCGTCTCGCTGCTGCTGGAGTATTCCGGCCAGGTGTTCTTCGGTGCCACCCCGCGCACCTTCCCCGCGGTGTTTCCCTCGGTCAATTTTAGCTTTGGCGACCTGGTGATCTCCTCCAACCAGGTCGTGGTCATCGTGGTGGCCACTATCCTCATGGTGGCGCTCGAGTTCATCGTGCACCGCACCAAGATCGGCACCGCCATGCGCGCCGTCTCGCTCAACCCCAAGGCCGCCCAGCTCGTCGGCATCAACAACGACGTCGTCATCTCCTTCACCTTCGGCCTCGGCTCGGCCCTCGCGGCCGCCGGCGGCATCCTCTACGCGCTCAATTACCCGTCGATCGACCCGCTGATGGGCGTGATGCCCGGCCTCAAGGCCTTTGTCGCCGCCGTGCTCGGTGGCATCGGCAACATCCCCGGCGCCGCCCTCGGCGGCCTGCTGCTGGGCACGGTCGAGACCTTTGTGAACGGCAGCCAGTGGTCCACCTACAAGGACGCCATCGCGTTCGCGATCCTCATCATCATCCTGCTCTTCCGCCCCGCCGGCCTGCTGGGCAAATCGAGCGCCGAAAAAGTCTGAGCCATGCCACGCCCGCATCTTTATCTCCTCCTTGCGTTGCTCGCGGCCTTCGGCGTTTCTTATTTCTCCGACCGGATCGATCCCTATCACCTCGATGTCATTATCGGCATCGGGATCAATATCATCCTCGCCGTCTCGCTCAACCTGGTGAATGGCTACACGGGACAGTTCTCGCTCGGCCACGCCGGGTTCATGTCGGTCGGCGCCTATGCGGCCGCCGCTGTTTCGCTCTTCCTCGGGCCGCGCCTCCTCGGTGCGGAAGGGGGCTCCACCCTGCAGCAGAGCCTGATGTTCCTTGCGGCACTCACGGCGGGCGGCCTTGGTGCCGCACTGGCCGGGCTCGGCGTGGGCATACCCTCGCTCCGCCTCAAGGGCGACTATCTCGCCCTCGTCACCCTCGGCTTCGGCGAGATCATCCGCGTGATTTTCCAGAACGTGGAGTTCCTCGGCGGCGCGCTCGGCCTCAACGGCATCCCGGCCTACACCTCCATCTTCTGGGTTCTGGCCTTCGTTGCCCTCGCCGTCTTCACCGTCACCTGCCTGGTCCACTCGACCTACGGGCGCGGTTTCCTCGCCACGCATGACGACGAAGTCGCCGCCGAGGCCGTCGGCCTCAACACCACGCGCTACAAGATCGTGGCCTTCGTCATCGGCGCGTTTTTCGCCGGCGCCGCGGGCGGACTTTACGGCCACTTTAAGATGACGATCACACCGACGGGTTTCGACTTCACCAAAAGCATCGAGATCGTCGTCATGGTCATCCTCGGCGGCATGGGCAACACCCTCGGCGTGATTCTCGCCGCCATCCTGCTCACCCTGCTGCCCGAGCTGCTGCGCCCGATCGCCGAATACCGCATGATCATCTATTCGCTGCTCCTGATCATCCTGATGATTGCGCGCCCGCAGGGGCTCTTCAATTTCAAGTTCGGCCAGGTGAAACTCTGATGGCCGCGGTCCTCCAGCTCACTCAGGCGACGATCAAGTTCGGCGGCCTCACCGCCGTCAACGCCGTGGACTTCACCGTCAATGAAAACGAGCTCTGCGGCCTCATCGGCCCCAACGGCGCGGGCAAGACCACGGTTTTCAACCTTATCACCGGCGTCTACCAGCCTACCGCCGGCACCGTGATTTTTGCGGGCCAGCCGCTGGCCGGGCGGCGCGTCAACGAGATCGTCGAATGCGGCATCGCCCGCACTTTCCAGAACATCCGCCTCTTCGGCTCGCTCTCCGTTTTCGACAACGTGCGCGTCGCCTGCAACCTCCACCGCGGAACTGCCGCCATCCACTCGCTCATCCGCCTCGGGGCTTTCCGGGCTGATGAGACCGCGATCACCCGGCGCGCCGAGGAGCTTCTCGATATCTTCAACCTGCTCCGGTTTCGCGACGCCCCGGCCAAGAGTCTTCCCTACGGCGAGCAGCGCCGGCTCGAGATCGTCCGCTGCCTCGCGACCAAGCCAAAGCTCCTGCTGCTCGACGAGCCCGCCGCCGGCATGAATCCGACCGAGAAAGTCGAGCTCATCCGCCTGATCCAGCAGGTCCAGAAACAATTCGGCCTCTCCGTCCTGCTCGTCGAGCACTCCATGAAGGTTGTCATGGGTGTCTGCTCGCGCATCGCCGTCCTCGACTACGGGGTGAAGATCGCCGAGGGCTCCCCAGCCGACATCCAGTCCGACCCGAAGGTCATCGAAGCCTACCTCGGCGAGGACCACCAGAAATCCCTCTCTCACCACTAATGGTCACTAACCGCATCCATTCCTTGTATCATTCTGAGCGGTGCGAAGAATCTAGTCTTTGTGGGCGGGGTGCCCTCACCCCGCGAGGCATGGCGGACGAGGGCGTCCGCCCTCCATCTGGATTCTTCGCAACGCTCAGAATGACGGGTTTCAGTGTTTTTCATCCGGGTTCATCCGCGCAATCCGTGGCTAAATAAATGCTGACCGTCAAAAATCTCGAGGTCTGCTACGGCGCCATCAGCGCGCTGCGCGATGTCTCGTTCCATATCGAGGTGGGCCGGATCGTCACTCTGATCGGGGCCAACGGCGCGGGCAAGACCACCACCCTGCGCACCATCTCGGGTCTGCTCCGCGCGAAAAAGGGCGGCATCATGTTCAAGGGCGAGGACATCACCCAACTCCCGCCGCACCTGATTGTCGCCCGCGGCCTGTGCCACGTGCCCGAGGGCCGCATGGTGTTCTCCAACCTCACGGTCGACGAAAATCTCGCGATGGGGGCCTACCTCCGGCACGACAAGGCCAAGATCGCGGCGACGCGCGACTATGTTTTCAGCGTGTTTCCGCGCCTGAAGGAGCGTCTCACCCAGGCCGCCGGCACGCTCTCCGGCGGCGAACAACAGATGCTCGCCATCGGCCGCGCGCTCATGGGTGAACCGCAATTGCTCATGCTGGACGAGCCCTCCCTGGGCATCGCCCCCAAGCTCATCAGCACGATTTTTGAGAAGATCGTGGAGATCAACCGGAGCCACGGCATCACGATTTTGCTGGTCGAGCAGAACGCCAACCTCGCCCTGGAAATCTCCCACGACGCCTATGTGCTCGAGACGGGCACGGTCGCGATGCAGGGACCGTCCGCCGAGCTGCGGAACAACCCGGAACTCAAAGCCGCCTACCTCGGAGGGTGAGATGGAACGATCCATTAGGAAACCGCTGATCACGCGGATAGAAGCGGATAATCCTAAATTCATCTCTATTGTCTTAATCCGCGCTCATCTGCGTCATCCGCGGCAAATTCTGATGAATTGTTCGGCCTGATCGGGTTGGCGACAGGCTTGCGAAAAACCTCCTGCCACCTTAGCTTCCCGCCATGAATCCGCGTATCCTTCTCCCCCTTGTCTTGCTGCTGGCGGTTCCGGCCGCCGCCGTGGTCGTCGACGTGAACTTGCCCGTCAAGGAGCTGCGGCTGAAAGACGGCATGTTGTTCACCGACGTCGCCGTGCGCAGCTTCAACACCATCACCGGTACCGTCCTGCTGCTGGTCAACAAGGATCTCGTCAGCGTGCGCACCTCCCAGCTGCCGGATGAGCTCTACGCCCGGTTGAAGGGAATGG
The DNA here is from genome assembly GCA_031387725.1 of Verrucomicrobiota bacterium. Classification (GTDB taxonomy): domain Bacteria; phylum Verrucomicrobiota; class Verrucomicrobiia; order Opitutales; family Opitutaceae; genus Lacunisphaera. The sequence goes on from JANNDM010000020.1 coordinate 4,421, forward strand.
CCCCGCTCTTGTCACCGGAAGCTGAGGCCGCCGAAAAACTTCAGGAAGCCGCCGACCGGAAGAAAGCGACGGAAAATACCGAACGCCGCCAACGCGTGGCGGAGGAAGAAGCCGCCGCCGCCCGGGCCACCAGCCGGAGCCTGAATGTGAAAGTCGCCGCAGAAACCGCCGCCACCGCCGACCGCGTCACCGAGGAAGTGGCCAAGTTCGCCGAGGAGCGGGCCAAGGCACATTTCAAATATCAGGATGATCCGCACTCCAACATCGGCGCGGTGGTCGGCGCGGACATCTTCCTGCAAAACCCCGAAGCCGTGCCCGGCTGGACCGGACGCTATCGGGTGGAGGGCAAAGCCTACCGCCAATACATCAACAACCAGGCGAGCGGCTTCGGCCGGAACGCCAAGGAGTTCGAAATCCTGATCCAGACCTCCGAGACGAAGAAGCCCGAGATCATCGAGATCCGGATCAAGTAGGGGCGCGGCTTGGCCACGCCCGGGCGCAGCCAAGCCGCGCCCCTACAACAATCCGTCCTCCTCCTTGATTTTTACCGGGCGGCCAGTAAGTTGGCCGCCCTTTTCATTTTCTTCTCCATCCTCCCAGTTTCCGCTCCACTCTCCCTCCTTGCCTCGCCGTAGCTCGCCAGAGCGTAGGCGGGTCACTTTCACTCTCACTGCTCCCTTCCGTCCATGTCCACCACCACACCGCAAAAATTCGAGTTCCAGGCCGAGATCAAGCAGCTCCTCGATATCGTCATCCATTCGCTTTACACGGAGAAGGAGATCTTTGTCCGCGAGCTGGTCTCCAACGCCTCCGACGCCCTCGAAAAGCTCCGACACACCCAGCTGACCGCCAAGGAAGTCTTCGGCGACCAGCCGCTGGAAATCAACGTCACGACCGACGACAAGGCGAAAACCATCACGATCCAGGATTACGGGATCGGCATGACGCGCGCCGAGCTCATGGAGAACCTCGGCACCATTGCCCACTCCGGCTCCAAGGCCTTCCTCCAGGCCCTCGGCGCAGGCGGCGCGAAAAGCACCAGCCTCATCGGTCAGTTCGGCGTTGGTTTCTATTCCGCCTTTATGGTCGCCAAGTCCGTCAAGGTCTACTCCCACTCCTGGCAGGCGGGCGAACCCGGCCACGTCTGGTCAAGCGACGGCTCGGGCAGCTACGAGATCGCGGAAGCCGCCGATGTCTCGCGCGGCACCAAGATCGTCGTCGAGCTGAAGGACGAGTGCGGTGAGTTCGCTTCTGACGGCCGCATCAAAGCCATCGTCGAGCGTTACAGCGCCTTCGTGTCGTTCCCGATCAACCTCAACGGCAAGCGCGTCAACACCGTCCAGGCCCTCTGGCTGCGCGGCAAAAACGAGATCAAGGACGAGGAATACACCGAGTTCTACAAATTCCAGTCGCACGCCTACGATGATCCGATGCTGCGTCTGCACTTCTCAGCCGACGCCCCGCTGTCGATCAACGCCCTTCTCTTCGTCCCGCAGGAAAACACCGAGAAGCTCGGCTTCAGCCGCTTTGAGCCGGCGGTCTCGCTCTACTGCCGGAAAGTGCTGATCGACGCCGCGCCCAAGGATCTGCTGCCCGAGTGGCTGCGCTTCCTCAAGGGCGTCGTGGACAGCGAGGACCTCCCCTTGAACATCTCGCGCGAGACGATGCAGGACAAGGCCCTCGTCGATAAACTGAACAAGGTCATCACCAAGCGCTTTCTCAAGTTTCTCGACGAGGAGGCCACGCAGCGCCCCGACGCCTATCTCAAGTTCTACTCGCAGTTCGGCCTCTTCCTGAAAGAAGGCGCCGCCATGGACTTCCTGCACAAGGACCAGCTCGTGAAGCTGCTCCGCTTCGAGTCGTCCCTCACCGACAAGACCAAGCATACCTCCCTCGCCGATTACGTCACCCGCCTGGGCAGCGAGCAAAAAGAGATCTATTACCTTGTCGGCAAGGACCGCACGACCATCGAGAGTGGCCCCTACCTGGAAGGCTTCAAGGCCCGCAACCTCGAGGTGCTCTTCTGCTATGAGCCCGTCGATGAATATGTCATGAACAACGTCCGCGAGTTCGACGGCCGGAAGCTCATCGCCGCCGACCACGCCGACGTGAAGCTCACCGACATTCCGCAGCCCGAGGGCGCGCTCAGTGAAGCCGACACCAAGACGCTCACGACCTGGCTCAAGGAAACGCTGGGCGACCGCGTGGCCGCCGTGAAGGCCAGCGACCGCCTGGTGGATTCCCCTGCCCTCGCGATCAACGCCGACAAGTTCATGTCCGCCCACATGCGCCGCATGATGAAGGCTATGGACAAGGAAGGCGCTGACACGCCGCAAAAAGTGAATCTGGAGATCAACCCGCGCGCCGCCGTGATGAAACGTCTCTTCGAGACGCACACCGCCTCACCCGAGAAGGCGAAGCTCGTGGCCGAGCAGATCCTCGACAATGCGCTCATCTCCGCCGGCATGCTCGAGGACGCCACGCCCATGGTCGCGCGCTTGTATAAGCTACTCGAATCCGTTTGAGCCAAAGTTCGCCCCCGTCTCGCCGTAGTTCCGACCGGCGGAACGAAGGCGGACGGCATGCGGGCGGACGCGACCTCCATGGTCGCCCGCCTCTACAAACGAATCGAGACGGTTTGAGGCCGATCTAATGTGTAACGTAATACGTTAAACATTAATCGCGGCTGATGTGCAGGGCAAAGTCGGCTTGGCCCGCCGTAGCTTGGGCAAAGGCGGGTCATCCGCGGGAGACCGCCCGATGGCGGGAAACACTCCCGGCGGAGCCCCAAGCGCTGATGTCAACTAATAGTTGACATCAGCTTATTGGCCACAATCGGGCGCCGGCGTCGCGAGGCGGTCTCTCACTTCTTGATCCCGACGTAGTCGAGGTAGGGCTGCTGGGAGCGCGGGCGGCCGAGGAATTTCTCCACGGACTCGGTCACATCGCGGGTGTGGCCCACGCCGTAGACTTCGTCGCGCAAGCGGCGGCCGACCTTTTCGTCCAGGAACCCGCCGGGCGCTTTCTTGAACTCACTGGCCATGTCGATGGCCATGACCTTGGCCCAGAGGTAGCCGTAGTAACCGGCGTCGTAACCGGCGAGATGGCTGAAATAGGCGACAAACGCCGTGTCCGGAGGCGGCGCGACGGTGACCCGTTTGAGCACGGCGTTGCTAACGGCAACGACGTCCATCTTGTCGGCGTCGGAGGCGGGCACGGCGTGGAATGCGAGATCGATCAAACCGAAGGAGAGCTGGCGGCGGGTGCCATAGGCTTCGGTGGCCTGGCGGGCGGCCACGAGGGCGGCGATGGTCTCGGCGGGGATCTTCTTGTTCGGGTCGCGGTAGTCGGCGGCGAAGGTGTCAAGCACGGCCTTGTCCCACACCCAGTTCTCCAGCATCTGCGACGGCGCCTCGACGAAATCCTGGGGCACGGCGAATCCGGTCTGCGCCACGAAGCGGGAGCGGCTGAGCATGCCGTGCATCACGTGGCCGAATTCATGGAAAAGCGTGACGACCTCACTTTGTTGAAGCAGCGAGGGCTTGTCGGCGGACGGTGCGGAGAAATTGCAGAGCAGCGCGGCGACCGGCAGATCGTAACGGCCGTCGGGCAGCAGCCCGCCGGATTTTTGCGGGAAGCAGGCGAAATGGTTGAACTTCCCCTCACGCGGAAACATATCGAGGTAAAAGGCCCCCATCGGCGCGCCCGTGGCCGAATCCTGCACGACATAGAGCTGCACGCCGGGTGCCCAGACGTAGGGCGGCGCCACCTCGGTGAACTTCAGTCCGAAGATTTTTTGGTAGATGGCGAACATGCCGTCGAGCGTCGCTTGGTAGGGGAAATAAACGCGCAGCGCCTCCGTATCGACGGCGTAGCGATCCTTGAGGAGCTTATTGGTGTAATAGCTGATATCCCACGGCTCGATCGTCGCGTCGGGCCGGGCGAGGTGTTTCGCCTTCAACGTGCGCAGCGTTTCCATCTCGGCGGCAAACTTGGGTTGCAGGCCGAGGGTCAACTCCTCCTCGAACTTCACGGCGGTGGCGCCGGTCTTGGCCATGCGGGTCTCGATCTGGTAATCGGCCCAGGTGGCGTAGCCGAGCCTCCGGGCGATGTCGCCGCGGAGGGCGACGAGCTTGGTGAGGACGGGAATGTTGGTCTCACGGGCCAGTGAGTTGCGGGCGACATTCACCTGCCGGCGGGTGTCGGGGCTGTCGGAGTTCTCGGCGATGGCCACGGCATGCCAGGTCACGTTGGCCAGAACGCGAAAACGGCCGTCGGGTTGCTTGACCCCGGGGCTGTCGAGAAAACTCTGGGGCACGCCGGCCAGTTGCTCGGCGGTGAAGTCGAGCGGGGCGCGGGCGTTGTTGATGTTGACGGCGAATTCGGTGTTCAGGCCGGCCAGGTCCTTGCGGAGTTTTTCCACCTCGGTGCGGGCCGTGACCGGCAGGGTCAGGCCGGCGCGGCGGTAGGTGCGCATCTGTTCGGCAACGAGACGCTGCTGCTCGCGGTCCAGCGCGGGCCTGCTGTCCGCAAAAGTCTTCAGGGTCTGGTAGAGCTCGGCGCGGTAATCGAGGCCGACGCTCCACTCCTGCAGCTTGACCGACATCTCGTTGGCCGTGTCACGCATGGTCTTGTCGAGGGCGGACTCGGCCACGGTGCTGATGATCAGGTAGGCATCGGTCACGCGGGCGGTGATGGCGTCGTAGTCGCCAAAGGTGTTGGCAAATGTGAGTTTGGCGGGGTTCTGCGCCGCGAGGACGGCGAGGGCCGCATCGGCGGTCTTGATGGCGTGGTCCGCCTGGGTTTTCACCTCTTCGGGTGTGAGCGGATAAACCGGCAGCACCAGCGACAGGCGGCCGGCCACCGCCTGGGCCTGGAAGGTCGCGATGTCAGCCGGCTTGGCCCAAACTTGAGCCTGCAGGATGACGGACAAGAAGAGGCCAAGAGCCTGACGGAGGACGAGGGAGGGAGATGACATTGGGGTAATGATTGGCGTAAAACTACGCCCGCGTCGTGCATCGGCTCAACCTCTAAAACCGCCCGCAGGCGCCGGTCTACATCGGCGGACGGCTGCCGTGCTCCTCGATCTCCTGTTCAAAAATCTGCTGCAACCGGCGCGCGGAAACGCGCAGCTTGAATACGCTCCGCAGCAACCTGCGGTTGTGGGGATGGCTGTGAAACTCCGCCGCCTCGTTGTGGTATTCCCGCCGGTTGTGCAGTTCGCCCACGCCGCGCACGAACTCATAGTCCGTCGCGATGTATTCGCGATTCAAACCCAGCAGCCAGTAGACGAGCCACGCATGCCGGTGCAGGCTGCGGCTCACGAGTTCCCCCTCAAACCGGTCCAAGGGGATGCGATGCTGCGTGCAGTAGAGTTCGCGAAAAGTCATCAAGCACTTTGTGTTGAATGCAGGATAAGTGTCACGATCAGCGCGACCCCGACAACACAGAAAACCCCTTAGTATCATCTGGGAGCGCCACCCTGCCGCCACGCACTGGCAATAGCATCCATTTCACCCCCGAATCCGGTCGCTCGCCCCAGATGAGTTAGCGCAGATGAGTGATCGTAGTCCGGAAAATGGCGGAGAGGGAGGGATTGATTCTCCCGCAAGGCGGGATCAGGGCTGCGCCCCAAAGCCTCCGGGCTTTGCCCCTATCGCTACATACCGCAGAGGGAGATCAAAGCAGATGCCGGTGAAGAAACGTCTTCCCTGATCCTGACTTCAAATATTTCTCGAACAGAAGAGCTTTCCTTTCTTCGGCGAATCCCAAGTAACAAACCAAATTCCATGGTTTATAGCGCCGGGTATGGATGGATTTGCCGACATTGTGCTCGGCCAAACGCACCTTCAAGTTGTTGGTCTGGCCAACGTAGTGCTGCTCATGGTCGTTAACACTCTCAATCAGATAGACGTAGTGCATGGCCCGTTCGTAGATGAAATGCCCGCCTTCGCCAAGCCTACGGCGCGCAGCCTCCGCCCTTCGAGCCCTTAGGCTGGCCTGCCAGCCGTAGGCCCGGCGGAGGCTGGCGGAGAGGGAGGGATTCGAACCCCCGGGACCTTGCGGCCCACCTGATTTCGAGTCAGGCGCGATCGACCACTCTGCCACCTCTCCGTGACCAAGGAGCGGGAACGTAGGCCACGCCTTTGAAAACGGAAGCAGAAACTTGCACACCTTGCGGTGCGTTTCTCAGACGTTTTCGTCCTCCCGCGCCCCGAGTTCCCGGCGGTTGGCCGGCAGGTGCTGGGGCAGGAAAAAATAATAAAGCATCAACTGCCAACTGCGGGAGGAACGATACAACAGAAGCGGCCCGAGGATGGAGCCGGCCACGGCCAAGCCCACCGCCCATCGACCGCTGAGCACCCCGCCATACCAGAGCAGGACCACCGGCATCAGAAACACGGCGAGGGTAACTCCATAGTTGAGGGACATCGCCCCGAGGTAAAAGCCCTCGTCCTTCTCAAACTTCAGCCCGCAAGCCGCACATCCCGCGTCGAGCTCGAACAGCGTGCCGGCCTTGAACAGCGTGCGACCGCCGCAGTTCGGGCAGCGGTGGGCGAGGCCTCGGGCGATGATCGAGCCGCGGGTGATGTTCATGGCGCTGAACTTAAACACAGATGGTTGCGGATGGAACGGATAAATTTGAGGGCGCGAAGCAATTGGTGGGAGCGAGCTTGCTCGCGACACCGGATATCCTGAGTCGCGTGCAAGCACGCTCCCACCGGGTTCATCCCAGCCGGAGCCGGCTTGGGGTATCGGATCCAAAACAAAAGGCGCTCCTGTTGCGGGAGCGCCTGGCACACAATCAGCCAGGTCGCCCTCAGGCACCGAGCTGGAAGCGCACGAAGCGGCGGATCTGCATGTTCTCGCCGAGCTTGCCGACCTTCTCGGTCAGGACGTCCTTGATGGTCTTGGCGTTGTCCTTGACGAACGGCTGTTCGAGCAGGCAGACCTGCGAGTAATATTTCTCCAGCTTGCCCTCGATGATCTTCTGCACGGCGGCGGCCGGCTTGCCCTCGAGCTGCGCCATCGCGATGTCGCGTTCCTTGGCCAGGTCGGCCTCGGGCACGTCCTCGCGGCGGACGCAGGTCGGGCTGGTGGCGGCGATCTGGAGGCAGACATCGCGACAGAACGACTTGAATTCGTCGGTCTTGGCGACGAAGTCCGTCTCGCAGTTGATCTCGAGCAGCACGCCGACTTTGCCGCCGACGTGGATGTAGGACTCGATGAGTCCTTCCTTCGTGGCGCGGCTGGCGAGCTTGTCGATTTTGCTGCCCAGTTTCTTGCGGAGGATGGTGATGGCCTCCTCCGGGTTGCCCTGGGCCTCATCGAGGGCTTTCTTGACGTCGAGCAGTCCGGCGCCGGTTTTTTCCCGGAGCTCGCTGATCATGGAAGTGGTGACAGTAGCCATGTGATGGGAGTGCGTCCGACTCAGACCTCGTCGGTGGTGACTGCGGACTTTTTGGCGCCGGTGGTGCGGCTGGTGCGCTTCTTGATGACGGGCTTCTCGTCCTCGACCAGATCCTTGAGGTTGCCCGGCAGGACAACCTTATCCAGGTCGACCTCACCGGTGCTGCTGACGCCGGTGCTCGCGGCCTTGGCCTCGGCGTGGGCGTTGCGGCGGGTCTCGCGGTGGGCCAGGCCCTGCGTGATCGCCTCGACGACGGCGTCGATGATGATGCGGACCGACTTCGCGGCGTCGTCGTTGCCCGGGATCGGGTGCGTGAGCTGGGTCGGGTCGGAGTTGGTGTCGACGAGGCCCACGGAGGGAATGTTCATGCGCTTGGCCTCGGCCACGGCGATTTCCTCGTAGTTGGTGTCGATGACGAACATCGCGGCGGGCAGGCCGGTGAGACTGATGATGCCGTCGAAATTGCGGGTCATGCGGGCCATCTCACGGCGGATGGCGGATTCCTCCTTGGAGGAGAACTTGCCGAGCTCGCCACTGGCGTCCATGGCCTGGTATTTTTTGAACTTGGCGAGAGACTTCTTGATCGTCTCGAAATTGGTGAGCGTGCCGCCCATCCAGCGGTTGGTGACATAGGGCATGCCGGTCGCCGCCGCCGCCTCTTTGATCATTTCCTGCGCCTGGCGCTTGGTGCCGACCAGGAGGACGTCGCCGCCGCCGGCCACGAGCTGCTCGACGAAAGCGCAGGCCTTGACCAGTGCGGCGTGCGTCTTTTCCAGGTCGATGATGGTGATGCCCTGACGGTGGTCGAAAATGTAGGGCTTGGAGCGCGGGTTCCAACGTTTGGTCTGGTGACCGAGGTGGACGCCGGCATCGAGGAGGTCTTTGGGAGTTAGGTTCATGGGATCTATGTCGGGACGAGACACAGGTCGGCCAAACTGGGCCGCCTTGCGATCGTATCTAAGGTTAACGGTTTATGGTTTAAGGAACGGGAAAGGCCGAAAAGAGTGACCGCCCCACTCCTTGGCAAGTCCTTTCTGCCCGGGGCTGAAAATCGCCGTTGACAGGCCCGCCGCCCGTTCGCACGTTGCCGCTTCCCTTGTTGCAGGGTGGAGCAGCCTGGTAGCTCGTCAGGCTCATAACCTGAAGGTCGTTGGTTCAAATCCAACCCCTGCACCCAATTTCAAGAACCCGTAGGCCCAAAACCCACGGGTTTTCTATTTTTCGGCCCAATGAATCGACTCTATCAAGTCTATGTGCTGCAAAATCCTGCTAACCGTTTTTACATCGGTCTGAGCGAAGACCTGGAACGCCGGCTTGCCCAGCACAACGCTGGCGAAAGCAAGTGGACGGCGATGCATCGTCCCTGGACCATGGTCTGGATTAGCGAGGCTCTCAGCCTCACGGATGCCCGCAAACTCGAGAACCTGCTCAAACGCCAAAAAGGAGGGCGCGGATTCTACCAGCTGACCGGTCTGGCTCCGACAAGCTCATAATCCCGCCATGGCGGGATCGTTGGTCCCGCGACCGCGGGATCCAACCCCTGCACCCAATGAAGCCCGTGTGCGTAACCGCCACGGGCTTCGCCATTTACTGTTGCTTGGACTCGTAGACTACTTCACCGCCCACGATGGTCATCAGGCACTTGGTCTGGAGTATCTCAGCCTCGGGTATCTGCATGATGTCGGCCGACAGCACGGTAAAGTCGGCCCGCTGACCTACGGCGATGGTTCCGCGCTCGTTTTCCTCAAAAGCGGCAAAGGCGGCGCCTGCTGTCATGGCGCGCAGCGCCTGCGCCCGGGTCAACCGCTGTTCGGGGTGCCAGTCGGCGTTGGCGAATCCATCCAGTGACCGCCGCGCCACGGCGGCGTAGAACTCGATCATCGGCTCGCCGCGTTCCACCGGGGCATCGGAACCTGCGGCGATGACCGCGCCGGATTGCAACAACGACTGCCAGGCATAGGCGCCCGCCAGCCGCGCCGGACCGAGGCGTTTCGGCGCAAAATACAAATCTCCGATGGCGTGCGACGGTTGCATCGAGGCGATCACGCCCAGCCGGCCAAAGCGCGGGATATCGGCCGGATCGATGATCTGCGCGTGTTCGATGCGCCAGCGCGGGTCGGCGACCTTGCGCTCCTTGGCGGGCACGGCGGCAAATGTTTTTTCGTAGAGATCAAGCATCAGGCGATTGCCCCGGTCGCCAATGGCGTGGGACTGCACTTGGATGCCCCGCCGCAATGCGTCCGCGAGAAACGGACGGAGCTCATCCTCTCGTTTCATGAGCAAGCCGGCGTTTTCCGGTGCGTCGGCATAGGGCGCCAGCAGCGCCGCCCCGCGCGAGCCCAGCGCGCCGTCGATGTAGAGTTTCACCCCGCGGCGGGTATAGCGGCCGTCGCTTTCGCCGAGCACCGGGCCGTGGGCCAACAACTGCTCGGCGTCGGCCCCCGGGGCGCTCACCGCGTCGTAGATGCGTAATTTGATCTTTCCCTGCTTCACGAGCCGGCGCACCAACTCGGCCTCCTCGTAACTGTGCCCGGCAATTTGCACGGCTGTCCAACCCAGGGAGATTTCCCGCTCGGCCGCGACCAGCAGGGCGCGTTCTGTTTCCATCGCGGTCGGCTGGGGCAGCAGCCGCTCCACCAAGGTCTGGGCCTCGTCGATCAACATGCCGGTCGCTTCGCCCGAATCGGGATAGCGCAGGATTTTCCCGCCCGTCGGGTCCGGCGTGCTTTGGTCGATGCGGGCCAGCTTCAGCGCCAGGCTGTTCGCCACCAGCGCATGCCCGTCGGCCCGCGTCAACGCCACCGGATTGCCGGGCGAAACCTCATCCAGTTCGCGCGCCGTGGGAAATTCGGCCGGAGTCCAATGCGTCTCGATCCAACCGCGGCCCATGATCCATTTTTTCGTCCCTTCCTGCGCAATCCGCGCCCGGAGCTTTTCCTTCAAGTCGGCCACGCCCTTGGTGCCCTCCAGATCAAAGCTCAATTCGCGGAATCCGATCCCCGCGAGGTGCAGGTGCGCGTCGTTGAGACCCGGCACCACGGTCGCCCCCTTCAGGTCGATGGTGCGCTGCGGCCCGGCGGGCAGTAGATCCGCCTCCTCGTCCGTGCCCACCCACGTGATGCGACCCTCGCGCACCATCACCACCTCGGCCTTGGGGTGCTGCTCGTCGCCGGTGTAGATGTTGCCGTTGTAGAGCATCAAGTCGTAGGCGGGCGTAGCCCAAGTGACAACGGGAAGGAGGAGCAGTAACAAATGCTTCATGCCGCTTGGCATACCCGGCTTGGGGGCTTTGGCCAAGCTTTGTGCGATCCCAAGCCCGGCCGAAATACAAAATCCCGAAAACGGGGTTGATTCGCCTCATGCGGCTGTTAACCGTCTGCCCCTCTCGGGGACGCTTAGCTCAGTTGGTTAGAGCACCTGCTTCACACGCAGGGGGTCACTGGTTCGAGTCCAGTAGCGTCCACCAGCCTTCGCTCGATGCGAAGCGAGAGCATCGGCTGCCGCGCCGAAGCCCGGCTTGCCGGGTGAAGGCGGAAAACGTTAGTTGCTGCTACGGCTGGCAAGCCATCCGCCTTCCGTCTACTTCCGGGTGCGGACCGCCCGTTTCCGCCCCGGAAACAGCGTCCGGCAGATTTCGCAGATCGTGCCGTCGCAGCCACGCGCGGTGCAGTGCTCGCGGCCGTAGAAAATCATCCGCAGGTGCAGCTGGTTCCAGGTTCCCGCCGGGAAGAGTTTCTTCAGGTCGCGCTCGGTCTGCTCGACATTTTTACCCGAAGTCAGTTTCCAGCGCTGGGCGAGGCGGTGGATGTGGGTGTCCACCGGAAAGGCCGGCACACCGAAGGCCTGGCTCATGACCACCGATGCCGTCTTGTGCCCCACCCCGGGCAAAGCCTCCAGCTCCCCAAAAGTCCGCGGCACGGCGCCGCCGTGGCGTTCCAGGATGAGCCGCGAAAGCCCGCTGATGGCCTTCGCCTTCTGCGGCGACAACCCGCAGGGCCGGATGATGGCCTGGATCTTGGCCACCGGCACGTGCGCCATGTCGGCCGGATTGTCCGCCAAGGCCCAGAGCGGCGGTGTCACGAGGTTCACGCGCTTGTCCGTGCACTGCGCCGAGAGCAGCACGGCCACCAGCAGTGTGTAAGGGTCCTTGTGGTTTAGCGGGATTGGCGTCTCCGGATACAGCGCCGCCAGGCGGCGCGCGACGTAGGCAGCGCGCGCCTTGTGGGTTGTATAATGATTTGTCATCGCGAGGCCCGCTGCGCGGGCCGTGGCGATCCAGCTGGATTGCTTCGTCGCTTCGCTCCTCGCAATGACAGGCAGACACAACAGATGAGCTTTCGTTGGCAAAACAATGCTTAATTGCACCCCGTTCAGCTCAAATCTCAGTTGCGCCACTTCCCGCCCCGCCTACCGTCCGGCCATGGATTCGCCCCGCGATTTTCTCGCCCCGCTCGACACCTTTGAACGCCGCCACAACGGCTCCGCCCTCGCCGAAGTTGCGGCCATGCTCAAAACCGTCGGCTTTGACTCGCTCGATGCGCTCGCCGACGCCGCCGTGCCGGCCAAGATTCGCCTGAAACGCCCGCTGCGCCTGCCGGCCGCCGCCGGGGAAACCGCCGCCTTGGCCGAGTTGCGCGCCCTCGCGGCGAAGAACAAGGTGTTCCGCAGCTTCATCGGCATGGGTTACCACGGCACGGCCACCCCGGGTGTCATCCAACGCAACATCCTGGAAAACCCCGGCTGGTATACCGCCTACACGCCCTATCAGGCCGAGATTTCCCAAGGCCGGCTCGAAGCGCTGCTGAATTTCCAAACCCTCGTCACCGACCTCACCGGCTTGCAGATCGCCAACGCCTCCATGCTCGACGAGGGCACCGCCGCCGCCGAGGCCATGATGCTTGCCCACCGCGTGAAGCTCGGCGACAGCCACGACGCCTCGGTCTTCTTCGTCTCGGACCAGTGCCACCCGCAGACCATCGACATCGTCCGCACCCGCGCCAAGCCGCTGAATGTCTCCGTCGTCACCGGCGACCACCGCACCTATGATTTCGCGGGCCAGGTCTTCGGCGTGCTGGTGCAATATCCCGACACGACGGGCAGCATCCATGACTTCACGGCGTTTTTCACCAAAGCCCACGCCGCCGGCGCGCTCTGCGTCGTGGCCACCGATCTGCTCGCATTGACGCTGCTGCGTGCGCCGGGTGAGTTCGGCGCCGATGTCGCGGTCGGTTCCGCCCAGCGTTTTGGCGTGCCGATGGGCTTCGGCGGGCCGCACGCGGGCTTCCTCGCCACGAAGGACGAGTTCAAACGCCAGATGCCGGGCCGCCTCGTCGGCGTGTCCAAGGACGTCCACGGCCACCCGGCCCTGCGCCTCGCCCTCGGCACCCGCGAGCAACACATCCGCCGCGACAAGGCCACGTCCAACATCTGCACCGCGCAGGTGCTGCTGGCCGTCATGGCCTCGATGTATGCCGTCTATCACGGCCCCGCAGGCCTGAAGCAGATCGCCCGGCGCACCCGCCTGCTCACGTTCCATCTTGAAAATGCGCTTCGCTCAAAAGGTTACCGCACCAATGACGAACCGAATTTCGACACCATCACCGTCACCGGGGTGGACGCGGAGAAAATGCATGCGGCCGCCACCGCCCAAAAAATCAATCTCCGCCGCGTGGACGCGAAGACCGTGGGAATTTCCCTGGATGAAACCACCACGCGGGAGGACCTCCATGCGCTCGAAACCCTGTTCGGCCTGTCTGCGACGGAGATTGCGCAGATTGACACCGTGGTATCCGCGCACGGCGATTTGGACTACTCCGCGCCCTACCAGCGCACCTCTGCCTGCCTGACGGCGTCGGTTTTCAACAAATATCACACCGAGCACGAGATGCTCCGCTACATCAAGCGGCTCGAACAGAAAGACCTCTCGCTCGTCCACTCGATGATCTCCCTCGGCTCGTGCACGATGAAGCTCAACGCCACGAGCGAGATGTTCCCGGTCACGTGGCCGGAATTCGGCGCGCTCCATCCCTTCGCGCCCGCCGATCAGACCAAGGGCTACGCCAAGATGTTTGCCCAGCTCGAGAAATGGCTCGCGGAGATCACCGGGTTCGCCGCCGTCTCGCTCCAGCCCAACGCCGGCTCGCAGGGCGAATACGCCGGCCTGCTCGTCATTCGCGCCTACCACGAGTCACGCGGTGAGGGCCACCGCAACATCTGCCTCATCCCCACCTCGGCGCACGGCACCAATCCCGCCAGCGCCGCGATGTGCAACTTCCAGGTCGTGCCCGTCGCCTGCGACGCCCATGGCAACATCGATGTCGCCGACCTCAAGGCCAAGGCCGCCGAGCACAGCGCCCACCTCGCCGCGCTGATGGTCACCTACCCGTCCACCCACGGTGTGTTCGAGACCTCGATCAGGACCATCTGCAAAACCATCCACGAGCACGGCGGCCAGGTCTATATGGACGGCGCCAACATGAATGCGCAGGTCGGCCTGACCTCACCCGGTCACATCGGCGCCGACGTCTGCCATCTCAACCTCCACAAGACCTTCTGCATCCCGCACGGCGGCGGCGGCCCAGGCATGGGCCCGATTGGCGTGGCGAAACACCTCGTGGAGTTCCTGCCGAGCCACGCCGTGGTCCCGCTCCATCACGACAGCGGCGGCCATCACATGGGCGCGGTTTCATCCGCACCGTGGGGCAGCGCGAGCATCCTCGTCATCACGTGGATGTTCATCCGCATGATGGGACCCGACGGCCTGACGCGCGCCACGCAGTTCGCCATTCTCAACGCCAACTACATCGCCAAGCGTCTTGCGAATATTTTTCCCGTCCTCTACCAAGGCGCCAACGGCCTGGTCGCGCACGAGTGCATCCTCGAATTCCGCCCGTGGAAGAAACACGGCCTCGAGGTCGAGGACGTCGCGAAGCGCCTTGGATTACGGCTACCACGCGCCGACGATGTCGTTCCCCGTCCCCGGCACGCTCATGATCGAGCCGACCGAGAGCGAGACGAAGGCCGAGCTCGACCGCTTCTGCGACGTGCTCATCGCCATCCACGGCGAGATGGCGGCGGTCGCCAGCGGTGCGAGCGACAAGCTCAACAACCCACTCAAGCACGCCCCGCACACCGCCCAGGCCGTGACCGCCGCCGAGTGGCCGCATCCGTATTCGCGCGAAGTGGCCGCATTTCCCGACCAATGGACGCGCGCCTCGAAGTTTTGGCCCGCCGTCGGCCGCGTGGACAACGTCTACGGCGACCGCAACCTGGTGTGCTCGTGTGTGGGCATGGAAGCCTATGCCACTCCTGTGGCGCAGGCGTGAGGCTTTTGCGATTCCCCTCGCGCAAGCCTGAAGCTTACGCCGAGGCCGCGAACGCGTAATCGGGAGGAGCGGCTTTCCTGTCCGCCGCAGCCTTGGTAAAGGCTGGAACGCCGCGATCCTCTCAGCCCCGCCCCCCGGCGGGGCTTTTCATTTGCTTTGGGTCGGATACCCTAGAGCTAGTCGCCGACCGTGAGCGGAGTCGAACGGCTTCAGCTTGGCTGGGATGTAGCCACGAGCGTGAGCGTGTGGAGTCACGTCCACTCGCTCACGCTCGTGGCTACTTGGGAGATCAAGGAAGGGGTGATGCCTGGGCCTGCCGGGTTTGATCAAAGCCCCGGAGTCCTGGTCGCCTTCGGCGCCGCCACAGGCGGGTAAACTTGCTCCGGGGATCTTTACGTTCCGGCCGGAAGCAGGTCCATTGGGGTCTGCCTTCACCGGCCTTTAACATGGCTGCGCTGGACATTGGAAATAAAACCCGGTGTCATAAGGCCATGACACACCTGCTGCGAAAGTTCTTTGTTCTGCTGTCCCTCCTGTTGCTTTCAGCCGCAACGACCACCGCCCAGATCGCCTACACCGGCGGCAGCTACACCCAGAATTTCAACACGTTGCCGTCGAGCGGCACGTTTACTTTCTCCGGTTTCGGACCTTTTGCTCTCACTGCTCCGCCGATCAACGCCAGCGGTCTCGCCGGCTGGAGTTTTGCCAAGGTCAATGGCTCGGGCGCCAATGCCCTGTTTTTCTTCGGCACGGGCAGCAGTGCGACCGGCGGCACGTATTCGTTCGGCTCCACGGCTTCCAGCGAGCGAGCGCTCGGTTATCTTTTCAGCGGGACTGTTGGTTCGGTCATGGGCGCGGTGCTGACCAACAATACCGGCGCCACCATCTCGCAGTTCACCGTCAGCTATACCGGGGAGCAATGGCGCTATGGCGGCACCACCGGGACCGATCGTATCGCCTTCGAATACCAGGTGGGCGGCGCTTCCATCACGACCGGCACTTTCACCCCGGTCACCGCCCTCGATTTTTCCTCCCCGGTCAACGGGACCACGGGTGGCGTGACCGGCGCGCTCAACGGCAACGCCCTGCCCAATACCGCCTTTGTCACCGCCACGGTCACCGGCCTGAACTGGACCGCCGGCCAGACGCTCGTGCTGCGTTGGTCCGACTTCAATGTCGCCGGGTCCGACGACGGACTCGGCGTTGACGACTTCACCTTCAGCACGCCCACCCCGGTCGGTGGCGCCAAGCCCTCGGTGATCACCACGACTCCCGCCGCGGGCGCCGTGGGCATCTCGCCCGTCACCAATCTCACCATCAATTTCAACATGCCGGTGATCACCGCCGGCAACTGGGCCACCCTCACCGGCTCGGCCAGCGGACCCCATACCGCCACCATCACCGGCGGACCGACCTCCTACACGCTGACCCCCTCGC
Source organism: Verrucomicrobiota bacterium (assembly GCA_031387725.1). Lineage (GTDB taxonomy): Bacteria > Verrucomicrobiota > Verrucomicrobiia > Opitutales > Opitutaceae > Lacunisphaera. The sequence goes on from JANNDM010000020.1 coordinate 20,594, forward strand.
CCTTGTTCGCCGAGGGCGAGACCGTCACCGTGACCGTGCTCGCCAGCCAGATCACCGACGCCGCGACCGGCACCAAGCACCCGGATGCGGATTTCACCTTCACGTTCAACACCCTCTCCACCACCCCGCTGCCGATCCACACCATCCAGGGCAACGGCCCCACCAGCAGCTATGTCGGCCAGGTGCAGAGCATCCAGGGCATCGTCACCGCCACCTTCCAGGGGACGGGCGGCCTCGGCGGCTTTTATGTGCAGGAGCCGGAGAGCAGTTACGACGCCGATCCGGCCACTTCCGAAGGCATCTTTGTTTTCAACAACAGTTTCATCGTGAGTGTCGGCGAGGTGGTCAAAGTCACCGGCACGGTGGCCGAGTTTGGCCCGGCCCCTCGCACCCAGACCGAGCTCACCAGCGTCACTTTTGTCACGAGCCTTGGCACGGCGGCCCTGCCCGCACCCGTGGCGGTTACCCTGCCCTTCAACAGCTTCACGGTCGCCGAAAGCTACGAAGGCATGCGCGCCACGCTGCCGCAAACCCTCACGGTCACCGACAATTTTGACTACGGTCATTTCGGCGAACTCATCTTCAGCCTCGGCCGGCTTTCCACCCCGACCAACGTCGTGGCTCCGGGTGGCCCCGCCGTCGCGCAGGGTCTGGCCAATGAACTCAACCGGATCATGGTGGATGACGGTAACAGCGCGACCTATCCCAGCCCGACGCCCTTCCTGGCTGACAGCAACGGCCGCGGCCTCACCCGCCGGGCGGGCAGCACCGCCACCGGCGTGACCGGCATCCTCGATGAGAAATTCGGCAGTTACCTCATCGAGCCCACGGCGCCGATTGCCTTCGTTGACGCCAACCCCCGCACGGATGCGCCGGCCTTGCCCGGCTCCCTGCGCGTCGCCATCGGCAATGTCCTTAATCTCTTCAACGGCAATGGCAGCGGCCTCGCCGGGTCCGCCGGCGGCTTCCCCACTTCCCGCGGGGCCGACACGCTGGTCGAATTCCAGCGCCAACGCGCCAAGATCATCGCCGGCATCATCGCCCTGACCCCTGACATCATGGGCCTGACCGAGATCGAGAACGACGGCTACGGCCCGACCAGCGCGCTGGCCGACCTGGTGGCCGGCCTCAACGCCGCGGCTCCGGCCGGCACCACCTACGCCTTTGTTGATGCCTCCGCGGTTGATATCGTCACCGACCAGATCCACTGCGCCTTCATCTACCGCGTCGAGACGGCGGCCCCGGTGGGCAACCCCGCGATGCTGAACAACCCCTACTTCAACAGTCTGGCCCGCAATCCGCTCGCGCAGACCTTTCAGGAGATCGCCACGGGCGAGGTCCTCACCGTCAGCATCAACCATTTCAAGTCCAAGGGCAGCGCCTCCACCGGCGCCGCCGCGACCGATGGCATCGTGCCCAACCCCAACCTCGACCAAGGCGACGGCCAGGCCGCGAGCAACTACCTCCGCACGCGCCAGGCCCAGGCGCTCTCCGCGTGGCTCGCGACCGACCCGACGGGCAGCGGTGATCCCGACTTCCTCATCATCGGCGACCTCAATGCCTACGCCAAAGAGGATCCGATCGTGGCCTTGGAGAATGCCGGTTACATCAACCTGACCGAGGCGGCCGAGGGCCCCGGCGGTTACTCCTACGCCTTTGGCGGCGAGTTCGGCCACCTCGACCACGCTCTCGCCAGCTACCACCTCATGGCCCAGGTCACGGATGCCGCCACCTGGCACGTGAATTCCGACGAGCCCGTTTATTATGACTACAACGTCGAAAACAAAAACGCCGCGCAACAGGCCGTGAACGCCACGGGTGCCTACCGCTACTCCGATCACGACCCGGTTGTCGTCACCCTCGACCTGCACCCCGACTTCGCCCCGCCGGTCTTCACCCTGCAGCCCTCCGGCCAGACCGTGATCCTCGGCAGTCCGGTGACCTTCGTGGCCGCGGCCAGCGGTTACCCCGTGCCCACCTACCAGTGGCAGCGGAACGGCGTGAATCTGCCCGGGGCCACCGGGGCCTCGCTGACGATCAATCCCACCACCATGGCCGACGCCGGCACCTACACGGTTATTGCCACCAATTCACAGGGCATTGCGACCAGCAATTCCGCCGTCCTGATCGTGAAGGATGTGACGCCCCCGGTGTTGAGCCTGCCGGCCAGCCAGACGCTTGAGGCCACCGGGCCCGGCGGCGCCCCGGCCACGTTCTCGGGCAGCGCGCTCGATAATGTCGACGGCTCCGTGCCGGTCATCTTCAGCCCCGCCTCCGGCACCACCTTTGTGCTCGGCACCACCACTGTGACCGCCACCGCGACCGATGCCGCCGGCAATGTCGCCACCGGCAGCTTCACCGTCACGGTCGCTGACACCACCGCCCCGGTTCTCACTCTGCCCGCGAGCCAGACGCTTGAGGCCACCGGCCCGGCCGGCGCCGGCGCCACTTTCATCGCCAGTGCGCTCGACACCGTCAGCGGCAGCCGCCCCGTGTCCTACAGCCAGGCTCCCGGCAGCACGTTCCCACTTGGCACGACGACCGTCACGGTCTCCGCCACCGATGCCGCCGGCAATGTCGCCACCGGCTCCTTCACCATCACGGTGCAGGACACCACCGCCCCGGTCCTGACTCTGCCGGCCAACCTCACGCTCGAGGCGACCAGCGCCGCCGGCGCCATGGCGACCTTCTCGGCCAGCGCCAGCGATCTTGTCAGTGGCGGCGTGCCGGTGACGCTCAGCCCAGTCTCAGGCAGCACCTTCGCCCTCGGCACCACCACTGTGAATGCTTCCGCCACCGACGCCGCGGGCAACACCGCCACCGGCACCTTCACGATAAAGGTGCAGGACACTACTGCGCCGGTCTTCACCAGCCTCACCACCTCGTCCACTTCCCTCTGGCCGGCCAACCACAAGATGGTGGCCGTCACGCTCACCGCCACGGCCACCGATGCCGCCAGCGCGCCCGTGACCTTCAAGATTCTCTCGGCCGTCAGCAACGAACCTGACAACGGCCTGGGCGATGGTGACACCGTTGGCGACATTGTCCTCACCGGCCCGATGACGCTCAACCTCCGCGCCGAGCGCTCCGGCTCGGGCACCGGCCGCATCTACACCATCACGGTCGAGGCGCGGGACGCCGCCGGCAACACCAGCACCAAGACCGTCACGGTCTCCGTGCCCAAGAGCCAGGGCAAGTAAGCCCGCCACCGCCCCTTCGAGCCCGCCTCCACCCAGGCGGGCTTTTTCTTTGCCGCCCGCGCAGCGCCACACACGAATCGCGGCATCAAGCCGCTCCTACTGTCTCGCACTGGCTCCGGTTGACAGCCGTCTGTCGGTGGCGCACATTGCCGCCGTGAGCAAGAAGCCGCACAAGATCGAGAAGCCCAAGGCCGCCTACACCGCCAAGCAGCCGGTTAAGGTGGCAGTGCGCTCATCTGTGGCGAGCAAGGACGGCCAAGTCCGCTATATCGACCCCGAGACCGCCCGTAAGCTGACCAAGGATATCTTGGACAAGCACCACGACCTTTTCCGCAAGCTGGCCCAGTAATGCGCGGGTTGACACCCCGCCCATTGGCATATGACTGATCCAGTTTTCATTTCCCGTGAG
>JANNDM010000091.1:0-19232 GCA_031387725.1 Verrucomicrobiota bacterium
CCGGACCCGCGTGGCGAGCATAATTTTCGCTCCGTGAATTGACTCTTGTCTCTGGCGCGGGGGCGGAAAAACTACGCCTTGCATGATAATCAAACCGAAGGTCCGCGGCTTTGTCTGCGTGACCGCCCACCCCACGGGCTGTGCCGCGCACATCCAACAGCAGATCGACCACGTCAAGGCCAAGGGTCCGATCAAGGGCGGACCGCAACGGGTCCTCGTCATTGGCGCCTCCACCGGCTACGGCCTCGCCTCGCGCATTACCGCCGCCTTCGGCTCGGGCGCCGCCACGTTGGGTATTTTCTTCGAGCGCCCTTCCGAGGAAGGCCGCCCCGCCACCCCGGGCTGGTATAACTCCATCGCCTTCACTCGCGCGGCCAAGGCCGCAGGTCTTTACGCCGGCAACATCAATGGCGACGCTTTCTCCAGCGATATCAAGCAGCAGGCCCTCGCCACCATCGCGCGCGACATGGGTGGCCCGATCGACCTCATCGTCTACTCGCTCGCCTCGCCCCGGCGCACGCATCCCACTACTGGCGCCGTCCATAAATCCTGCCTTAAGCCGCTGGGCACACCCTACACGAATAAGACCGTCGACACCGACAAAGGCATCGTCAGCGACGTCACCATCGAACCTGCCACCGAGGCCGAGGCCGCCGACACGGTCGCCGTCATGGGCGGCGAAGACTGGGAAATGTGGATCCAGGCTCTGGCCGACGCCAAGCTCCTCGCGCCCGGCGCCACCGCCGTCGCCTACTCCTACATCGGACCCGTCCACACTTGGCCGATCTACAAGGACGGCACCATCGGCCGGGCCAAGGTCGACCTTGAGCGCGCCGCTCGCGCCATCGATGCGAAGCTCAAGGTCCAGGGCAACGGCCGCGCCTTTATCTCCGTCAACAAGGCCCTCGTCACCCAGGCCAGCTCGGCCATCCCGGTCGTGCCGCTCTACATTTCCATCCTCTACAAGATCATGAAGGCCGCCGGCACCCACGAAGGCTGCATCGAGCAGATGCAACGGCTCTTTGCCACCCAACTCTACAACGGCAGCACCCTCAAGTTCGACCGGGAAGGCCGCGTCCGCGTGGACGACCGGGAGATGCGCCCCGAAATCCAAAACCCGATTGCGGAGATCTGGCCCCAGGTTACGACCGAGAACCTCGCGGCGCTCACCGACATCGCCGGCTACCGTTCCGAGTTCCTCCGGCTTTTCGGCTTTGGCCTGCCGGGTGTGAACTACGACGCCGAGGTCGAACCGCATCAGGAATTCTGAGCCGCGCGCCATGCGCGTCGTCGTCCAGCGTGTCTCCTCGGCGAATGTAACCATTGCCGGCCGCGTGACCGGGCAGATCGGGCGCGGCCTGCTCGTCTTCGTCGGCATCGCCGCCGCCGACACCGCCGCCGACGGCGGCTGGCTCGCCCAAAAGTTGGTCAAACTACGCATCTTCGCCGATGAAGCGGGGCAGATGAACCTGTCCGTGGCGGACATCGGCGGTGACATTTTGCTCATCAGTCAGTTCACGCTTCACGCCAGCACAGCCAAGGGCACGCGTCCCTCCTTCAGCGCCGCCGCCCGGCCCGAGCATGCCCAGCCACTCTACGAGTCGTTCGTCGCCCAACTCTCCCACGCGCTGGGCCGCCCGGTTGCCACCGGAGAATTCGGCGCGATGATGGACGTGGCACTCAGCAACGACGGTCCGGTGACACTCCTGCTCGACTCTCAGTCCCGGGAGTAGCGGAGCTTTCTCTCAGCGGCGCAGCAGCGGACGCACTTCGTCCGACGTCAAGATGCGGCCCGCGTAGGTGAACGTGCCCTGCTCGCGGATTTCCCTCACCGCCGCATCCACTCCGGTGAGCGCGGCCCGATAAAGCGATGCCGCCAGACTGATGCGCTTCACCCCGACGGCCGCCAGCTCCGCCACGGAGAAACTGACGCCGCTCATGCCACCCATGAAGTTCACCGGCTTGCGCAACGCTGAGCAAACCGCGCGCACCTCCTCCAATTTCCGCAGTCCCGGGGCGAAGAGCACATCGGCCCCGGCCCGCTCGTAAGCCTGCAGGCGGCGGATCGTCTCGTTGAGATCGCCGACGTCATGCACCAAGTTTTCCGTGCGCGCCGTAAGCACAAAGGGGAACCCCAGGCTTCGGGCCGCCTCCACGGCGGCGGCCACCCGTTCTACCGCGTGATTAAGGTCGTAGAGCGGCCGGGCCGGATCACCCGAAGAATCCTCGATCGAACCGCCCGCGAGCCCGGCCTCTGCCGCGAAGCGGATGGTCTCGGCCACCGTCGCCGGCGCGGCCCCGTAGCCGTTCTCCAAGTCGGCCGAGACCGGCACCTCCACCGCCCCGGCGATCAAGCGCGCGTGCGCGAGCGCTTGGTCGCGGGTGATGGTGTTGTCAGCCTTGCCGAGCAAGGCCGCGGCCGCCGCGCTGGAGGTCGCCAATGCGGTGAAGCCGCGCGCCTCCAGCAGCCGGGCGGAGACGGCGTCCCATGGGTTGGGAATGACAAATGCGCCCGGCGCTTCGTGGAGTGCCCGGAAGCGCTTGGCCTTCTCCGTTGGGGTGATACTCATGACGCCAAGATGATCATTGCTACCGCGCCCGCGAGGGGAATTCGTCGCAGCGGGCCATACAGCATCCCACTTTCCCCATCGAATTTCACGCCGGTGGCCTAGTCGTCTGCGCCGGGCACGCTGAGACTCTGGCCGTTGTTCAGGGCACCGAGTTTCAAGATAAACGGTGCCGCCTGCTTCGCCCACGCCGTCGCCTTGGGATGGTTCGCCGCCCCGTCGGGCCAGCACAGGCGCAGCATGTCGGTGTCGATCACACCCGGATTGAGTGGCACCGCGGCCATGCCGGTGGGCAGCTCCTGCGCCAGAGCCTTGGTCAGTCCTTCCATGGCATATTTGGAGGCACAGTAAGGCGCCACCTCGGGCGATGTCCCGCGGCCCCAGCCGGAGCTGAGGTTCACGATGACGCCCGTTCCCCGTGCCACCATTGCGGGCACGAAATGCCGGATGACATTCGCCACGCCCTTGATATTGACGTCGATCAACTGGTCGAATTCGCGGGCCGGGATTTTCCAGAGCGGCGCAGGCGTGTTCATAAGCGCGGCGTTGTTGATGAGCAGGTCGGGCGCGCCGTGGGCCGCCAGCACTTTTTCCGCCCACAGGGCCACCTTGTTTTCCGCCGCCACATCAAGCGCGGTGAAGTCGTGCGGCGCCGGATAAGTGAAACGCAAATTCAGCACCTCGGCGCTGCGCCCGCAGCCGATGACGGTATGCCCGTTGGCGATATACCACTCGGCCAGCGCGCGCCCGAGCCCGCGGGTGACGCCGGTGATGAGGATGGTCTTCGACATAGTTAAGAGATGAGAGCTGAGAGTTGAGAGAAGGAAACCCGCCTATGCCACGAAGCAAGAGTCCGTGGATCGAAACTCTCAACACTCAACTCTCAGCTCTCAGCTCTCAATTGACGCGCCTCAGCGCGACTGCAGCCTTATCTTGTTCAGGCCCTGCTTGCGACAAACGTCCATCGCCTGCGTCACAAAGCGCAGCGGCGTGTTCTCATCCGAGCGGATGACGACGGTGATGTCCTTCGTCACGGTGCCCACCTGCCGGACCAGTTGCTCCAGCGTCTCCATGGTGGCGGGCTTGCCGTTGAAATCCACCGTGCCCTCCTTCGCAATGCTGATGGTGAGTGATTCCTTGAGCTCGCTTTTGCCCGCGGTCTCCACCTTGGGCAGCGTGAGGTTCATGGTCGCGATGGTGCGAAACTGCATCGTGACAAAGGCGAAGAAGATCAGCATGACGAGCACGTCGATCAACGGCACGAGGTTCATCTCGGGCCGCTTGCGCTTCTTGATGTAGAGTCCGCTCATTTATTTGCCGTTGCGGGAGAGAATGCGCTCCAGCAGCAGGTCGAGCTTGGCGGCATAGTTCTCCACTTTGCGCTGGAGGAAACCCGCGCCGACGAGCGAGGGAATGGCGATCGAAAGGCCGATGACTGTGGCGGAAAGCGCCAGCGCGACGCCCTTGGTGAAGGCCACGGGGTCCGGCAGGCCGGTCTCGGGGGAAATCTGGGAGAAGACCTGCAGCAGGCCGGTCACGGTGCCAGTCAGGCCGATGAGCGGCGCGGCCGCGTAGATGACGTCGAGGTAGGGAACCCCGCGCTCCATCCGGTTGATTTCCAGCCGGGCGAAAGCCTTGACCGCCTCCGGGTCGTCCTTGTGGCGCTCGGCGAATTCGACCACCCGGGCCAGCACCGAATGGCGGCCGGCTTGGGCGGGTTTGCCTTCGACTATGGCGTCAACCAGGTCGTTGGGCAGCACCGCTTCGGTGCGGAGGGCGTAGAGGCGTTCGCAGAGGATGTAGACCGCGATGATGGAACAAAGAGCGAGGGGATAGATGAGGACGCCGGCGCCCTTGAGGATATCGAGCATAAGTAAGGGGTGAGTGAAGTATGCTCTGAGACGCCCACAAGCCTGAAAGGTTCAAACGTGCGGTTGGATTTTTTGCCTTTTCTGTCTTGTGGTGGAGCGCGTTGACCTCAACGCGCTTTTATCGGGCTGAACCAAACCAACGCGTTGGGGTCAACGCGTTCCACCCAATCTTCGTTATTTCCCGGATTTCAGCTGGTTGGCCAGGCCTGTCATCTCAAGGTCCAGCTGCTTGCCCGGATCCACCCGCAGAGTCCGCCGGGCCCGGTCAAGGCACTGCAACCCCGCCGGCACCTGCCCGTGGTCGGCCAGGTAGCGGATGAATGGGGCCACGACCTTGTCATAGAAATCAATCGTCTGCCCTAGGCCGACGGTTTCGAGGACGCGGTTGAAGACTCTGATCTGCGTCGCCACGTCGTCCTCCTTCATGCTGCGCTGCACGGTCGCGGCCGCCTGCTCGATGCTGAGGTCGCCCCGGGTAGCCAGATATTTTTTGCCCAGCCGCTGTTCCTCGAAAGTGGCCACACTGGTTTCGCCGCGTTTGCGCAGGACTTCCACCAACTGCCGGGAAAAAGCGATTTCGAGGTCGGGGTATTTCTGGAACGCCAGCACCGCGTCGCGGAGGATGGCCTCCCGGGACCGCAGTTCCGGACTCAGTGCCGCCTGGGCTTCGAGCAGAACGTTCCAAGCCGGCAAATTGCGCCGGTCCCGGTTGACGGCCTCGCGCGCCGCCTTCAAAGCCGGCTCCGGTTTGCCATCCCGCAGGTATTCCGTGGCGAAAGCCGTGTGCATCACGGACAGCTTGTAGGTCGGCAGCGCGCGGAACCGCTCGGTGATGAAACCCAGTTCGTGGTCGTTGATGTCGCCCCAGGTCTGAGGGTCATAAGCGAGGCCACTGATGAATTTCTGCTCGGCGAAGCGTCCGCAATCGAGCTGCCACTTCTGGTTCGCGTCGAGGTAGCCGAACCACGCGTGGCGGCCATCGAGGCCCGCGCCGCGAAACATCAGCGTCGGGATGCCCTTGGCCTTGCCCGCCGTGCTGGCGAAATACGCCTGGTCCACGCAGATGCCGCCCTGCGCCAGGATGGTCGCCAGCCGGTAGTCCCGGCCGGGCCAGATAAAGAGCCCCTGTTCGAGGCGGTCCTTGCGGTATTTGATCAGGTTGTAGGCGTTGGCCAGATCCGCCAGCCCCTGCGGCACGTGCTGGCGCGCCCAATCGAGTTCGCTGAAGGGCACGGCGATATCCACGAGAAATTTAAGTTCGCTCGCCGGCAGTCGCCGCAACCGTTGGAGCGTGCCACCCGTGCGGTCCAATTTCGCCCAGTAGGCAAAAACCTGTTCGGGCGGCGGCAGCTGACGCGCCAGCAAGGTCACGCTCACCTGCCCGTGCGGCCAGCTGGGTGTTGGCGGCACGTCATAGACCACGGCGATGGCCAGCGCCAGACTCCCGTAGTCACTGAATAATGCCGGCTCCGCCTTGTGTATTTTTTGGAGGATGGCCAGCACCTCCGGTGGACTGTCCACCGGCGACAGCAAAGTGAAAAACTCCTCCGACAGCGCCGCATTCCCCAGTAATACCATTTGCAGCTCGCGCGACAACTGCGCCGAAAGCGAGCCCGGCCGGAAATCGTAGCGACTGGCCATATTGGGGTGCCCCACGCGGGCCTTCTCGACGGCCGCCACCCATTGCTGGATGGCCTTGTTATAGGGCGTGCCCAGCAGATCAGCCCAGCGGTAGAGGTAATACCACGCCGGCACGTAGCCGGAATTCGTTTCATAGGCCTGCAATGCCGCAGCCCGCAGCACCGGCGCCACGCTCCCCCAGCCCTGCGTCGCCGCCCGGTCCACCAGCGCCGCCACTCGCACCGGCGATGGCGCACGGGCGATCTCCTCCGGCGGAATAGCTGAGCCACTTTCTTGGGCGGGCAGCAACTGCGGTCCGACCAACAATCCGAGAATGACGAGTCGTATCATCTGCCCCAGCAAAACAAAACACCGCCGGCACGCAAGGCGTCGGCGACGAGTATTAAGTCAGTTCAGGACGACACGCCGCTCTCGGCCGTGGGCGACTTGGTCTTGAACTCCAGCTTGTCGCCGTTGCGGACGACGAGGATGGGCTCGTGCTCCTTCACCTCGCCGCGGAGCAGGGCCTCGGCGAGCGGATCCTCGAGGTAGTGCTCGACGGCGCGGCGCAGCGGGCGCGCGCCGTATTTCTCGTCATAGCCCTTCTCGATGAGCAGGGTCTTGGACTCGGGGGAGAACTCGAGGAGAATGTTGCGCGCAGAGAGGCGTTTGATGACCTTGGCTGCCTCGATTTCCACGATCTTGAGCAGGTCCTCCTTGTTGAGCGGACGGAACACCACGAGGTCGTTGATGCGGTTGAGGAACTCGGGCTTGAAGATGCGCTTGGCCTCCTCGAGCACCTTTTCCTTCAGCTTGTCCATGTCGTGGAAATCCGACGCGCCGGCGGCGGCGAAACCCATCGTCGTCTGGCGCTGGATGAGCTGCGCGCCGACGTTGGTTGTCATGATGATGATGGTGTTGCGGAAATCCACGGTGCGGCCGAGCGAGTCGGTCAGGCGGCCGTCCTCCAAAATCTGGAGCAGGAGCTGCACGACGTCGGGGTGCGCCTTCTCGATCTCGTCGAAGAGGACGACGGAATACGGACGGCGGCGGACGGTCTCGGTGAGCTGGCCGCCCTCCTCGTAGCCGACATAGCCCGGAGGCGAGCCGACGAGGCGGGAGACGGAGAATTTCTCCATGTATTCCGACATGTCGATCTGGATGATCGCGTCCTGCGAACCGAACATCTGCGCGGCGAGCTGCTTGGCCAGCTCGGTTTTGCCGACGCCGGTCGGGCCCATGAACATGAACGAGCCGATCGGGCGGCGAGGATCCTTGAGGTCGGCGCGGGAGCGGCGCAGGGCGCGGGCGATGGCGACGGTGGCGGGATTCTGGCCGACGATGGCCGTCTGTAATTCGTTCTCGAGGGTGAGCAGGCGCTCGCTCTCCTTTTTTTCCAGGCGGCTGAGCGGGATGCCGGTCCACTCGGCGACGACGACGGTCATCATCTCCTCATCCACAATGATGCGGTGCTCGTCGCGGGTCTTTTTCCAGCTCTGGATCTGCTCTTCCTGCTTGAGGCGGAGTTGCTTCTCCTGGTCACGGAACTTGGCGGCCTCCTCGAAGTGCTGCGCGGCGATGGCCTGCTCCTTCTGGGTGCAGACCGCTTCGATCTCCTTGCCGAGGGTCTCGATGTCGGGCGGGCGATTGAGGGTGGTGATACGGGCGCGCGAGCCGGCCTCGTCCATGACGTCGATGGCCTTGTCGGGCAGGAAGCGGCCGGTGATGTAGCGGTCGGAAAGCTTGGCCGCGGTTTCCAAGGCCTTGTCGGTGAAGGTGGCCTTGTGGTGCTCCTCGTATTTGCCGCGGATGCCCTTGAGGATGAGGATGGTGTCGTCGACGGACGGAGCCTCGACCTTTACCATCTGGAAACGGCGGTCGAGGGCGCTGTCCTTCTCGATGTATTTGCGGTATTCGTTGAGCGTGGTCGCGCCGATGCATTGCAGCTCGCCGCGCGAGAGGGCGGGCTTGAAGATGTTGGAGGCGTCCATCGCGCCCTCGGCGGCGCCGGCCCCGACGATGGTGTGGAGTTCGTCAATGAAGATGATGACGTTTTTCGCGCGCTTGATCTCGTCCATCACGGCCTTGATGCGTTCCTCGAACTGGCCGCGATATTTGGTGCCGGCGACCATGAGCGCGAGGTCGAGGGTGATGACTTTCTTGTCCGCGAGAATCTCGGGCACGTTGCCCTTGGCGATTTCCTGCGCGAGGCCCTCGACGATGGCGGTCTTGCCCACGCCGGCCTCGCCGACGAGCACGGGGTTGTTTTTGGTGCGGCGGCAGAGAATCTGGATGACGCGGCTGATTTCCTTCTGGCGGCCCACGACGGGGTCCATCTCGCCCTTGCGGGCCAGCTCGGTGAGGTCGCGGCCGAAGGCCTTCAGGGCGGGCGTCTTGACTTCCTTCTTGTCGCCCTCGCCGCCGGAGCGCGGAGCGACTTCCTCGCCACCGGAACCGCCGGCACCGGCCGACGGGGCGTCGCCCTGGCCGGAGGAGAACTGGGGATCGAGCTCGCGGAGAATCTCGTTGCGGGTGCGCTCGATGTCGACCTCGAGGGTCTTGAGCACGCGGGCGGCCACGCCCTCGCCCTCGCGGAGCAGGCCGAGCAGGATGTGCTCAGTGCCAACGTAGGAGTGGTTGAGGGCCTTGGCCTCCTTGCCGGCCAGCGCGAGGACCTTCTTCACGCGAGGAGTGTAGGGGATGCTGCCGACGGGGGTCTTGGATTCCTGGCCGATGCCGACCTGTTTCTCGACCTCGCCGCGCACCGTCTCCAGGTCGAGCCCCATCTTCTGCAGCACGCTCACGGCCACGCCCTGCCCCAGCTTGATCAGGCCGAGCAGGAGGTGCTCGGTGCCGACGTAGTTGTGGTGGAAGCGATCGGCTTCCTTGCGGGCCAGCGCCAGCACCTGCTGGGCGCGGGGCGTGAAGTTGTTCATTGGTTCCATGTGGTGGTGGGTAAATCGGCTACTTGGCGGCGTGAGTGAAGTCAGGAGCAGTCAATTTGGCAAATTCCGCGCGCAATCGCACGGCGCGGAGGACGTCGCGCTGGGTGGGCTCAAAGGCGCCCTTGGCGGCGTGCTGGATGTGGCCGGGCTGGCACTCGATGAAGAGCCGGTCCACCAGCGCCCGCTGGGTATCGGCGAAGATGCCCAGGTCGATGCCGAGCCGGATGAGTGAAAGCAGGTTCATCGCCTCGCCGGAATTGAGCAGCCAGCCGTTTTGCAGGATGCCAAAGGCGCGGCCAATCTTGTCGAACAGCTTGTTGGCGTCGGTTTCGAGGAGCTTGGCCCGGGCGTTGAGTTCCTGGTCCACGATGGTGGTGAGGACGCCGTGCAGGTGCTTGATGATGCCCTCCTCGCTCTCACCCAGCGTGGTCTGATTGGAGATCTGGAAGATGCTGCCGCTGGCGTCGGAGCCTTCGCCAAACAGGCCGCGGACGGCCATGCCGAGCTGGTTGACGGCGCGGACGACCTTGTCCATCTGGCTGGAGATGACGAGGGCGGGCAGGTGCATCATGGCCGAGCCGCGGATGCCGGTGCCCAAATTGGTCGGGCAGGCGGAGAGATAACCGAGCTTGGGGGAGAAGGCGTAGTCGATGTGCTCCTCAAGATCGGAGTCGAGGGCGTTGATCGCGGCCCAGACTTTCTTGAACTGGAAGCCGGCGCGCAGGACCTGGATGCGGAGGTGATCCTCCTCGTTGACCATGACGACACAGGATTGGTCCTTGCTGATGACGACGCCCGAGCCGGTCTTGGCGTGGCAGAGCTCGCGGCTGATGAGGTGGCGTTCAACCAGGATCTGCTTCTGCAGTTCGTCGAGGTTTTCGACCGGGAGGGCGAGCCCGCGTTTCATCTGCGGCAGAGCGGCGACCGCCTGCATACACCGGTCCCGGATCTCGCGCTTTTGCGCGTCCTTGGCCCAGCCGGGAAAGGGCAGGCCGGCGATATTGCGAGCGAGGCGGATGCGCGTCATGAGCACGACGGCGCTCTTGCCGGCGGAGGTGTCCGTCAGCTCGGAAGGGGAAGCGAGGAGCTCGTTAATTTTCATGGCTCACGCTGGAGGAGGGGCCGGACGCCGACTTGACCTGGTTGATTTCGTCGCGGAAGCGCGCCGCATCCTCAAAACGCTCGGACTTGATGGCCAGGTCGAGGTTGGTTTCGAGCTGGGTGAGGCGCTCGTAGAGGGATTTGCGGGCCAGCGCCCGCCGGGGGACCTTGCCCGTGTGCTCGCTCCCCTTGTGCATCGTATCCAGCAGGGGATCGAGCAGGCCGTGGAAGTGCTGGTAGCAGGCCGGGCAGCCGAAACGGCCGGTCTTCTTGAAGTCCTGGGTAGTGAAACCGCACGATTCGCAGCGCACATCGCCGCCGGGCTCGGGATTGAGCGAGGCCTTGATGAGCAGGTCGGCCAAGGAAAAGCCGCTGGGATCCGTCACGCCCTTGGCCTGCGCACAGGCCTCGCACAGATCGACTTTGTGAATCTTACTATTGACGATCTGCGTGAGGTGGACGGTGGCGGGTTTCGCGCAGAGGTCGCACTTGAGAGGGTTGGCCATGAAGGTGATTAAGGCGGGAGGATAACGCCCCGCCCCGGAAACGCAAATGCGTCGGGCGCCGGCCCTCTCTTCCCGCAAAACGTCTGCCAAGGTCCGGGGTGCGAGGCAAGCGCAGAGGCGCACCCGCCGCCGTCAGATCCGTGTGCCCTCGACCAGCACCCGCTTCCGGAAACTCGAGAGCACGCGACCGGTGATCGGGCCGGGCTTGCCGTGGCCGATGACGCGGCCGTCGAGCTTCACCACCGGGATGACCTCGGCGCCGGTGCCGGTGAGGAAGCATTCGTCGGCACACCAGACGTCGTAGCGGGTCAGGTCGGCCTCCTTCATCGGGAGACCCAGTTCCCGGGCGATGTCGAAGACGGTGGCGCGAGTGATGCCCTTGAGCGCGCCGGCGGAGGCGGCCGGGGTGATGATCTCGCCCTTGTGGATCACGAAGATGTTGTCGGCGGTGCACTCGGCGACGTAGCCCTGCTGATTGAGCATGATGGCCTCGAGCGCACCGGCCTGCTTGGCCTCCATTTTGGCCAAGATGTTGTTCAGGTAATTGAGCGACTTGACGGTCGGCGGCAGGGCATCGGGGGCGATGCGGCGCGTGGGCACGGTGACGATGCTCAGGCCGTTGTCGTAATGCTCCTGCGGGTAGAGGGAGATCTTGCTCGCGATGATGAAGAGCGACGGCTTCTCGCACAGCCACGGGGCCAGGCCGAGATCGCCCACGCCGCGCGTGATGACCAGCCGGATGTAACCGTCGGTGAGTTTGTTCCGGCGGCAGGTCTCGCACACCGCCTCGGACATCGCGACGCGGTCAAGCGGCACGCCGAGCATGAGGGCCTTGGCGGACATCTCCAAGCGTTCGAGATGGTCGTCGAGCCGGTAGACATTGCCACCGTAAAGACGAATGCCCTCGAACACGCCGTCGCCGTAGAGCAACCCGTGATCAAAGACCGACACTTTTGCGTCGGCGGAATCGACATACTTGCCATCCAAATAAATGACCATGATGGCGGCATTCCAGCAAAGCAGGCGCCGTTGTCCAGCCCTCTCGCGAGAATGGACTTGTGTTCGTTCCTTCGGGGTATGCACTATCCCGGTGACGGATTTATGGGAACTATCGACCGCCACTTGCGCCGCGACGGCTTCACCCTGATCGAGCTGCTGACGGTCATTGCCATCATCGGCATCCTCGCCGCCCTGATTTTTCCGACCGTCGGCAAGGTCCGCGAGACCGCCCAGCGCACGGTGGACGCCAATAATCTCCGGGAGATTGTCAAGGCCGCCACCCTCTACGCCGCCGACAACAACGACCGCCTGCCCGATCCCGCGGCCATCCTCGCGCAAAACCCCCAACCGGTCACCGGCGGGCAAGGAGCGTTCCTCTGGGCCGGCATCCTCGCCCAGCGCGGCATCCTCACCGACCCGACCTTCTACTTTGCCAGGAATGACCCGCTCTACAACGGCATCGCCCCGACCGCCATCGTCAACCCGACCAACCGCAGCGTGCTCGACCCGAGCTTCGTCGCCAAGACCGACCTGAGCTTTGAGTTTGTCGGCGGCCTGCGCATGAGTGATGCGGCGGCCACCCCGGTCGCCTTCACCCGCGGTTTGCTCGCCACCGGCGCTTGGGATGCGACGAATGCGGTTTACAAGGACACCGGCGGCCACATCGCCTTCCTGGGCGGCAACATCCAGTTCTACCCCAATCTCACCGAGGCTGGCACCCAGCTTACGCTCAACAACGGGAAGAAAGGCAGCTCGTTGCTGCAAGCCCTGCCTCTCACGGCCAAGGTCTACGGCACCGGCGCGGCCAAGATTGGCACGACGGGCGGCACGCCTGCACAGAACGCGCCGTAGGGTCGAATGGTGGGGCGGCTTGTCCCCAAGACGCCGAAGCGCGTTGAGGGCAACGCGCACCACCCCGGCGGGCTTTTTATGTTCTTCACCTCCTCGTCTGCCGCGCCGTAGGCTGCCGCCTCTAAATCATGGCCACCGCCACCACCAGTCCTGAGCGCAGTCGAACGGGTCCCACCTACGTCATCGGCCACAAGAACCCCGATGCGGATTCGATTTGCTCCGCCCTCGCCTACGCCGCCTTCAAGGAGGCGCGCGGCGAGACGGGCTACATTGCCGCCCGCTGCGGCAACTCCAACGCCCGCATCGACGCGATTCTCGCCCGCTTCCACACCCCGCTACCGCTCTACCTGAGCGACGTGTCGCCTCGCGTGCGGGACATGATGACCGCCGCCCCTCACGCCGTGACAGAGGACGCCACTTGCGCCGAGGCCCTGAAACTCCTGGACCAACACGCCATCTCCTTCCTTCCCGTAGTTTCCGCCCGTAAGCGGGCCCTTGGCTCCGTCTCCCTCGCCTCGCTCGGCCATTTCTTCATCCCGCGCCTCGACGAACCGCGCGCCATGCGTCAGGTCCGCACCAGCCTCGCCCACATCATCCAGACCCTGCAGGCCTCGGTCCTGCACACCGTCGATGAACACCGTCTGGAGGAACTCTTCGTCCGCATCGGCGCCATGGCCATCGGCACCTTCTGGAAAATCTCCGAGAAGGACAACATTCCGGCCAGCCAGTCGCTGATCATCGTCGGCGACCGGCGCGACGTCCAGCAGCGCGCCATCGAGCTCGGCATCCGCGCCCTCATCATCAGCGGCAATCTCCCGGTCGAGCCCGCCATCGTGGCCCTCGCGAAGAAGAAAGGCGTCAGCATCTTTGTCAGTCCGCACGACACCGCCACCACCGCGTGGTTCGTGCGCACCGCCGCCACCATCGAGGGCCTGATCGAGCGGGAGTTCACCGCCTTGAATACCGACACGCGCATCTCCGAGGTGCGCCGGAAATTCGCCCCGGGCGGCCCGACCGCCATGATCGTCACCGCCGACGATGGCACGCTGCAGGGCGTGCTCACCAAGACCGACCTGCTCAAGCCCGTGCCCACCCGCCTCGTGCTGGTGGACCACAACGAGCACACGCAAGCCGTGCCCGGCGCCGACGAGGTTACCATCACCGAGATCATCGACCACCACCGGCTCGGCCCGATGGCCACGCCGCAGCCGATCCTCTTCATCAATGAACCGGTCGGTTCCACCTGCACCATCGTCGCCGACTTGTTCCGCCGCCACGGTCTCAAGCCCGGCGCCAATCTCGCCGGCCTCATGATGTCCGGCCTCATCTCCGACACGCTCCTGCTCCAAAGCCCCACCTCCACCCCGAAGGATGCCGAAATCCTTGCGTGGCTTGAGACGCAGG
This sequence comes from Verrucomicrobiota bacterium, assembly GCA_031387725.1. GTDB lineage: Bacteria > Verrucomicrobiota > Verrucomicrobiia > Opitutales > Opitutaceae > Lacunisphaera. Next base: position 13,866 of record JANNDM010000091.1, read on the forward strand.
CCGACGTGAAGGCCAAGGCCCTGGCGAAACTCATCTTCAGCTCCGGGTCTGTCATCCTCGCCAGTCCGCCCGACAAGGTTGTCCGCTCCGATTTCAAAACTTATGAAGAGGATGACGTGCGCTTCGCCGTGTCCCAGGTGGAGGAACTCGGTTTCGACAACTTCTGGTCGCACGCCAAGGCCCTGACCAAGGCCCTCGGCGAACTGCGCACCGATGAAAAGCTCTCCTTCGCCGTGCTGCTCGTCACCGACATCAACACGCAAAATTCGCTCATGCTGGTAAAGGCCGAGACCGAGTTCATCCGCCGCATCTCCTACGCCCACATCGAGCAGGACGAGATCTTCGACCTGCCCGGCGTGGTCTCGCGCAAGAAGCAGCTCATCCCCTACCTCACCAGTCTGCTCAAAGAAATGACCGCTGATGGCGTAGCCCCTTCAGCCAAGGGCAAGACCAGGTAGTCCTCAGACGATTCCGGCCGGCGGCAGATCAGCCGCCGTATTCCAACTGCGCAATGCCTCCGCCCACCCGGCCGGAGCCTCCCACAACCGCAGGCGGCCGCGACCCGCCTCGCGGCGCACCCACTGATGCACCGCCCGCTGTCCCGTCGCCAAGGCCACCTCGGCAGAATCGGCCAGCGCCGCCGGATACACCGCCACCAACGGTTCACAACGGCCATCCCGCACCGGCACTACTCCGCAGCTGCCGGTCGAGAGATTCAACAATTGCTGCAAGTGTTCAGCTTGGATTTCCGGCATATCCACGGCCAGCACCAAGACCAATCCTTCCGCGGCCGCCCGCAGGCCGGCTGCAATGCCAGCGAGCGGTCCGGCGTCCGGCCGCAAGTCCGCCACCAGGGTTACGCCCGGTAGCTTGAAATCGCTGCCGAAAGCGACCGAGACCAGCACGTTGGTGATCCCGGCTTCGCGCAGAATGTCAGTTTGCCGCTGCCACAGCGTGCGGCCGTCAGGCAACACCAGCCGGGCCTTGTCGCGCCCCATACGGACCGAGCGGCCCCCAGCGAGGATCAGTCCGCTCAACATGGCGGTGCGTCCACCTTCAGCCAACCAGAGCTCAGGATGCGTGCCCGCAATCCGCCCCGTCCCTTCAGCCAAGCCTCGGCGCCGGGCGCGAACGCCTGATCCATCCAGTGACACGGCGAACACTCGCGCACCCCGGCGAAACGCACGCCCTGCACTTCAAATTCCCGGCCGATGAGGGCACTGAGATCCGCGCCCCGCGTGAGCACATTGCGCCGGAAAACCGAGGCCGGCCGGTCCGGACAGTGCAGCGCCCGCCGGATCTCGTCATAGACCTCGCCGGCAAAGAAAGTTATCTGCCCGGCATAGTCGTCTGCGTAGTCGAGGAAACGGTCGCCTGTCAGGCCGCGCCCGCTGAGACACTCCACCCCCGGCACCGCCACCACCGGGTGCTCGCCAGCCGCCTGCCCGTGACGGCCGAAATAATTGTGACCGGGCGAAAGGTAGAGCGCCGCGATGTTCATCGGTCCGGGGCCAGCCGGCCGGCATAGACATTCAATCGATCCTCGCGGAGAAAACCGACGAGCGTCTGGCGGTTGGCCCGGGCAAACTCGGCCGCGAGGCTGGTGGGGGCGGATATACCCGCGACCACCGAGACGCGGGCGGCCAGGGCCTTTTGCATGATTTCAAACGAGACCCGGCCGCTCACCAGCAGGATGTGTCGCTCCAACGGCAGCCAGCCCGCCCGCAGCGCGTGACCCAGCACCTTGTCCATGGCATTGTGCCGGCCCACATCTTCCCGTGCCACCAGCAGATTCCCCTGCGCGTCGAACAAAGCCGTGGCATGCAGTCCGCCGGTCTGTTGAAAAGTGGGCTGGGCGGCGGTCAGCTGCGCGGGCAATTGCCGCAGTAATTTCGCCGCCACCCGCCACGGCCTTTGCACCTGGGGAAAATTCTGCTGCACGGCTTCGATCGTGGCCTTGCCGCACAACCCGCAGCTGCTCGCGCTGAAGACGTGGCGCGTCAGCGCGTTAAAATCCACCCGCACGCTTTTCGCGAGCACCACCTCCACCACATTGCCCTCGGCGGCGCGTTTGGTCGTCCGGCACTGCATGAGATCATAAATGTCGTCCGGCGAGCGCACGATGCCCTCGGTCAGCATAAAACCGGCCGCCAAGTCGGCGTCGTGCCCCGGGGTGCGCATGATCACCGCCACGGCGCGTCCGCGCACGCGCAGTTCCAGCGGTTCCTCGATGGCGAGCACATCGGGCCTCACCTGCGCGGCCTGCCCGGCCCGTAAGCGGCGGACCGACCAGTTTCGCATCAGCGCCGTGGGCTTCATGACGAGACTTCTACCCGCACCCGGGTGTTGTAGTCCGGCACGCCGCTGAGCGCATCCACCCGGCCGCGCGGCACGATCACGTTGCCCTCCGGCCAGTGGATCTGCAGATTGCCCGTCGCAAGCGGGGCCAGAAACACGGTGCCTTCGTAGCGACCGAGGTCATTGACCAGGGCGATGGGATCGCCCTGCTTGAGGTGCAACCGGGACGCGTCCGTGTCACTCATGAGCACGGCCTCACGGGGTGCGCCGTTGAGCGGGTCAATGTCGGCATAGATCAGCGTATTGAACTGCTTGCCGCGCCGGGTGCTGACATAAAATGTGCCATCGGCCGGATGGACCGTCGGCAGCTCCACGGCGCGGAACTGGGCGCGGCCATCCGGGGTCGGACAAACCCCGTCCCCACACAGCTGCCGGCCACCATACTGGAAAGCATCGCCCGTCGTCCGCAAATGCTGCACGCCGTCGTAGAAAGGCACGACGCGGGCGATCTCCTCCCGCAGCATCTGCCCGGTCACGCCCCGCAGGGTTGCGGCCCGCTCCGGGAACGCCGCAGCGGCGACCTCGAATAAAATCTTCCACTCGGCCCGGGCTTCGCCCACCTGCCGCGGGATCTCCGGCGTGAACATCACGCGCCGCTCGGTGCTGGTCTCTGTGCCGCCATCATCCTGTTCATAGCGGGTCTTGCCCGGCAGCAACAGGACCGCCTCACCTGGTTCGATGAACATCTGGTCGGTCACGATGATATCCTGATGGATGCGCAGCGGCACCTTTTTCAGGGCCGCCCGGACATAGTCCGGTTCCGGGAGCGTGCGCAGAAAATTACCGCCGAGCATATAAAATACATCCAACTCGCCCCGCGCCGCCGCCTCGACCATCTCCGTCGTCGTCAGCCCCGGCTTATCCGGGACAGGAAATCCATACTGGGCACTCAACGCCGCCGCGTTGGCCGGGGTGATCGGCCGGCCGCCCGGATAGGCCGTGGCATAGGCTCCCATCTCCGCCCCGCCCTGCACGGAGGAGTGCCCCCGGATCGGCATGACGCCGCAGAATTCCCGGCCCAGAAAACCCCGGGCCAGGGCCACATTGAGGATCATCTGCACCGCGTCGCCACCGCAGGTGTGCTGCGTAATACCCATGCTCCAGACGAACACCGCGGAGCGCGCGTTCCCGATCAAGTCGGCCAGCTCCGCGATGCTCGCCTGCGGCAATCCCGCCCCCTTCTCCAGCACCTCCCACGACAGCTTGCCCGCGCGGGCTTCGAGTTCGTCAAACCCGTTCGTGTGGGCGCCGACAAAGTCGCGATTGACCTTGTCGGATTCCACCAGCCGCTTGATCACTCCATAGAGCAGGGCAATGTCCCCGCCCTGAGCGACCGGGAACCAGTGATCCGCCAGGTTCGTGCCAAACAACGCACTGCCGGCCTCGGACGGCACCCAGTAGCGTTTCATGCCGGGCTCCAAGTAGGGATTCACCAACGCGATCTTGGTGCCGCGCTTTTTGGCGAGGTGCAGGTATTTGGTGCTGACCGGCTGGTCGTTCGCCGGATTGGACCCGAAGAACACCACCAGATCCGTGCCGATCCAGTCGCTGTAGCTGCAGGTCGAGGCGCTGACGCCGATCGTCTGCTTCATCGCAACCGTGGAGGGCGAGTGGCAAATGCGCGCGGCATTGTCGATGTTGCTCGTCCCAAGGAAACGCGCGGCTTTCTGTCCGGCATAATAAACCTCGTTGGTGATGCCGCGGGCCGTCAGAAAAAATGCCACGCGCCGGGGATCGGCGGCCCGCAGTTTCGACCCGGCCAGGGCCAGCGCCTCATTCCAGGTGATGCGCGTGAACCCCGCCTCACCTTTCCGGCGCAACATCGGATAAGCCAGCCGGCCAAGTTCGCGCAGCGCCCGGTTGTCGAGTTTGGCCAGGGCCGCCACGTCGCCAAGCAAGCTGTGGTCCATCGCCGGCATGGTGTTCAGACGGAGTAGATTCAACCGCGTCATGCACAAGTGCACGCCGTCGATCGTCCAGTCATGGAACCCGGCCACGCCCAGCGCACAACCATCGCAGACCCCCCGGCTAATGACCTTCCACGCATAACCCAGATTGTCCCGGTTCGCCCACACCACTCCGGCCATGTCGCGAAAATGCTTGGGCTTGGTGTGGCCCATCCCAAATGGTGCCAGTCGCTTCAGCCGGTCTCCTGGAGTGGAGGTGACTTGGTGGGCGCTCATGCGGGCCGGATAGTCAATCGGTCGACTGTGAACGCAAAAGAATTTTCATCTGCGGTCGGCAGAAAAACTGCGCCATTGCCTTGGACCGGCCCTTTCACCTTCTTGGGGTGGAATGTCCGCCGAGCCCACCACCCCCGCGCCAGCGCCCAGTGACTTCATCCGCGATATCGTCGCGGGCCACGTCGCGGAAAAGCGCTACGCCAAGATTGTCACGCGTTTCCCCCCCGAGCCGAACGGCTACCTGCACATCGGCCACGCCAAGTCGATCTGCCTGAATTTCGGCATCGCCCGCGAGCACCACGGCCAGTGCAACCTGCGCTTCGATGACACCAACCCGGCCAAGGAAGACGTCGAATACGTCGATTCCATCACGGCTGATGTCCAATGGCTCATCACCGGCTGGGCCGACCACTGCCTCGGCTTTAAGCCGAAAGGCGCGCACCCGGCGCGTATCACCAGCAATGGCCACCCCGACCATTACCTCGGTCCGGTGCCGCCCGGACCGGGCAGCGAGCCATTCTTCGCCTCTGACAATTTCGACCAGCTCTACGCCTACGCCGTCGAGCTCATCCGGCGCGGCAAGGCTTACGTCTGCGACCTGAGCGCGGAGGACACCGATAAATACCGCGGCGCGCCCGACCGACCGGGCAAGGACAGCCCCTTCCGCCACCGGAGCGTCGCGGAAAACCTCGATCTGTTCACGCGCATGAAGGCCGGTGAGTTCCCCGACGGCGCCCGCTCCCTGCGCAGCAAGATCGACATGGCCTCGCCCAACATGTGGTTGCGCGATCCCCTGCTCTACCGCATCCGGCATGTCGCCCACCAC
>JANNDM010000127.1:0-14308 GCA_031387725.1 Verrucomicrobiota bacterium
AAATGAACCCACGCGCCAACCATAGCGGGGCGCGGGCCAGATGCCAACTGCGCGGCTTATTTTGAATAATCGTCACTGGACAGCGTCTCGGTTATCGAACCTTCACAGATCGAAGAAATTTTCACCTACGTCTCACTGAACACCCCAGTGACCTGCCCTCCTCGTGCCACGTTCCTTGGTCAACTCAGGAATGCCCGCCGCCTCTTTGTGAACCGCCCTGCCCAGAGGGCACCCGTGCGATTCACCCACTCGGCCGGTGGCCTCGGGGCCAGCCTGATAGGCTGACCATCTCCGCGCTGCGCGCTCCGTCAATCCGCGATGAAACCGGTCCGAACTGAAGTAGGGATGCGACTGCCCAAGCTATGTGGCGGTGACTGAGTCGCGATCATCCTCCTTGGCAAGCAGCATTCGCCGTCGCCGCAGCCAGGATGATAGTCAACCCCGCTGAGATGTGGTGTCTGGTCCGTCGCGGGCGGGGCCCCGAGTCATATTATATTCAAATGTGAACATCCCGGGATTGACCTGGATTCCATTTCAGGTTGGCTCTGGGCACACGACCGGACTGCGCGCTCCAATCCCGCCTCGCATGACTCCCCCATCCGTCCGCATCGCCCTCGTGGAGGATCAGATGATCGTGTCGGAGATGCTGCGTGATTTGCTCCCGAGTCTGCTCCCCTGCGAAGTCGTCTCCGTGAGCAGCACCGGAACCGCCGCCCTAGGCGATATCCCGCGCCTGCGGCCCGATATCGTGCTGTTGGATCTGAGCCTGCCGGACATGCCCCGAAACAATTGATCGAGGCGGTGCTGGGGGTGGCGAACAAAGCCAAGGTGATCGCTTTCACCGGCCTGCGCAATCCGGTGATCCTGCGTTTGGTGGACCGGTTAAAACTGCCCGGCTATCTGGACAAGGCGGGCGGCCAACTGCGGGGCCTGCAAGAAGCGATCACCACGGTGCTGGCGGGGCACATCTACCGGCCCACTTGGTTCCGCGAGACACGACGAGAGGCGCGCGAGATGCCGCATAGTTTCGAAAAGGTGCTGACCAAACGCGAAGAAGAAGTGCTGGCCATGATCGGTGAAGCCTGCTCCGACCAGGCGGTAGCGGCGAGAAGGGGCGGGTCGGTCGCGGCGGCGCATGCGCATCGCTGCAACATCATGCGAAAACTCGACATCCATAGCACCCCGGAGCTGATGCGCTATGCCATCGACCAGGGTTTCGCCGCGGCGGACAGCGCTTCGCTGCGACAGCCGGCGTGAAGTCCGGCGGGGTCGATCGCCTGCAACTTTTCACCACGAGCCGTGTTTTTCCGGTATGAAAACTTTCCTCAAAGTCCTCCTCCTGGCGGCGCTGCTCATCGTCGCCATTAAATTCAGTCCGGTGCTATTTATTGGAGTCATCGTCGGGTTGATCCTGGCCGCCGTGCTCGGTGCGGTCGGTATCTCGCTCCTCATGGCGCTGCTTGCCGTGGTTCTCGCGCTGGTGGTCGCACTCTCGCCCATCTGGATTCCGGTCTTGGTGGTGCTCGGACTCGTCAGTCTTTTCCGCAAGAGCGAGCGCACGCCGCCGACGGTGGCGGCCTGAGGGGTTGTAGCGGCGGTCTATGACCGCCGTTGATAGATCATGACGCGCGTTCGGCGGTCACAGACCGCCGCTACAGGGCAGATCCCCGGGCTCAGCCTGACACTTGCCTCAGGCGGTATCGCCTGACTCAATCCGGTGAATGACCCGGCCCGCTCGTCCCCCCAGCTCCTTTGTGTCGCGGATCAGCCTGGTGGGGCGCAGTTCGGGCTGGGTGAAAACCCTGGGCGGCTTCCGGAAGCAGCACCACACGGTGCCGGATGCGGTCAATGCCGTGACCACGGCGTTTCTCGGCAAACTGTGCGCCCGAGAATTGTCCGACGAGGCCGAGCGACTTTTCCAGCAGTGCAAGACCGCCTTGGATTACAAGCGCACCGAGATCGCGCTGGAAGTGGCCAGTCCGCTCGCGGTGCTGACGGCGCGGGACTTCACCCTCGAATTGGCTTATGCCTTGGTGAAGACGGATCCGGCCAGCTATGAGCTAACCCGCACTTTGCACAGTCTGCGCGACGGCGAGCTGGCCCGGCAGGCGGAGTTCAACCGGCTTTTTGCCGCGAGCTTTGAGGGTATTATGTTTGGACTAGCCAAGGGGGTGAAGGTGGAGGCAGTGATTGACGCCGTCGAGGCGCAAGAGACCGCGAGTGGTCTCGCGGTCGGCTATCCGTCGGACTGCAGTCATTGTGTGCTGACGGTGTCCGGGGTGCCGGCCGAAGTGTCGTGTGATGGGGCCACGCTGGAAATGCGCTTCGCGCGGGCGGGCTCGCCGGCCGAGATGGTCGAGGCGTTTGCGGCCGTGCGCTCGGCTTTTGCCCTGACGAAAAACCCGGTGCTGGCGGGCCTGCTATGAGTTTGCTGGAGGGGCGGTGCGTGACACCCCCGCGGGCGCCGACGAGCGACGCCCCTACAAAAAAAGGCGGCCCAGTCGGGCCGCCAGAAAACCATCGCGGCGTTCCGCCGTCACCAAGGCTATGGCGCGACAAGAAAGCCGTTCCTACGGTTCAAAGCGTCACTTGATCATGTCGGCCACGAAGGCGCGTTCCTCGGCGAGCTCCTTGTTGGTGACCGCGATCTTCGATTTCGCAAAGTCGTCCATCGCGTAGGAGGTGATGACCTCGTAGCTGCCGGGGGTCGTGGTGCGCACGGGCATGCCGGCCCAGACATTGGCGTCGAAACCGTAGAGGCCGTTCGATTTCACCGCCACGGAATGGATGGCACCGGGTGTGACCAGCGAACGCACGTGATCGACGAGGGCGTTGGCCGCCGAGGCGGCGGAGGATAGTCCGCGGGCGGCGATGATGGCGGCACCGCGTTTGCCAACGGTCTCACAGAACGGACCCTGGAGCCAGGTGTCGTCATGGATCACCTTGGCCGCCGGCTGGCCGTTGATGGTGGCGTGGGCAAAGGCCGGGAACATGGTCGGGCTGTGGTTGCCGTAGATGAAGATATCCTTCACGGCGGTGAGATCGACGCCGGCCTTTTTCGCGAGCTGGGCCTGCGCACGGTTCTGGTCGAGGCGCACCATGGCGGTGAAGCGGTCGGCGGGCAGACGCTTGGCCTGCGAGGCAGCGATCATGCAGTTCGTGTTGGCGGGGTTGCCGACGACGGCGACGCGCGCATCGGCCGCCGCGACGACGTCAATGACCTGGCCCTGACCGATGAAGATCTTGCCATTGTCCTTGAGCAGATCGGCGCGCTCCATGCCGGGACCGCGGGGTTTGGCGCCGACGAGCAGGCACCAGTTGGCGTCCTTGAAGCCGACCGCGGGATCGGAGGTCTGGACGATGCCCTTGAGCAACGGGAAGGCGCAGTCGTCGAGTTCCATCGCAACGCCCTCGAGGGCCTTGAGGGCCTTCTCGATCGGGGCCTCGATCAATTGCAGGATGATGGGCTGGTCGGGGCCGAACATGGCGCCGGAGGCGATACGGAAAAGGAGGGAGTAGCCGATCTGGCCGGCGGCGCCCGTGACTGCGACACGGATGGGGGTTTTCATAATGCAGGCAGGCTAGACCGCGGAGAGGGACGAAGCCACGTGAAATTTTCCCCAGGCCATGAAATGAGCCAGCGTTTTGACCGAGAAAGTTCGGCTGCTGACCGCCGGCCGACACGGGATCGCCATGGATCAAGTCCTTGCGGCGGACGATGAATTCGGGCAAAGAAAAGGCCGGTCGCCTACCCCTAAGCGACCGGCCATTGCTTTCTTAGTTACCCCAAAACTCCCCGCTAGGCGGGGAGAAGTGTTAGTTGACTGACCTCTATCTACTTCGTTCCGTGCATCCGTCAAATAGAAGAACATAAGCAAAACAAATCCTGTGCCAATCTGTTATCCTTCAATATATTAAACATCAATAATTATGACACCGAAGGGATATTACTTTTCCAGCTTTAGGCCTGCGGCTTTACTCAGGGTCACGGGGGAAGACGCCTTCGGTTTCCTGCAGGGGCAGTTCACCAATGATTTGCGGCCGCCTCCCGGTGGCGCCACCTACGGACTGTGGCTGAATCAAAAGGGCAAGGTTTTGGCTGACAGCGTGGTGATCCGGTTGGCAGAGAATGAATTTCTCCTGGTCAGTGGAAATTCGCCCGCCGCCGTCATCAGGCAGCGGCTGGAGGAGTATATTGTCGCCGATGACGTTGTGCTGGCGGATGAAACCGCAACCGCCCACGGGCTTGTCCTCGGGGGACCTGACAGCGGCGGCGGCGTCAGGAAGCTGCTGGGCGAAACGCTGCTGGCGGGCCGGTTCATCGGGAGCGGAGGCGCGGTGGTCTTTTGCGGCCGCCGGGTGCCGGGAGTGAATTATGAAATAGTCGGTCCGGAAAACACCCTCGCCGAATTTCGCCGGCAGATCCTGGCCAGCGGCGGCGAGGAAGTGGGTGCGGCCGAAATGGAGTTTAACCGCATTTCCGCCGGGATACCGGCGGTGCCGATTGACGTGGGCCCGGGCGATTTGCCCAACGAAGGGGGCTTGGAAGACACGGCGCTCTCCTCCACCAAGGGCTGTTATCTGGGCCAGGAAGTGATGGCGCGATTGAAGAACCTGGGCCAAGTCCGCCGCCGGTTGCATATTGTGCACGGCCGCGGGCCGGCGCCCGCGGCGCGGGCGGCGCTGTATCAGGGTGAGAAAAAAGCCGGCGAAGTGCGCTCGGTTGCCAGACAGGGCGATGCGCATGTCGCCTTGGCAATGCTGTCGCTGATCAATCTCGACCCGCGGGCGGGCCTCAGTCTCGAGCCATCAGGGGCTGCCAGTATCACCATCGACCGTCATGGATGAGTTGACTCAGCTCACCGGTCTTTGCCGCGGCCTGGGGGCGACGGGGGAGCAGGCCGAGATCATGGCGCGGCAATTGATCAAACGGGCCGACCAGCTCGTGGTCGAACGCGGGCAGGCGCGCGAGGAGGTGATGGCTTATTTGCTGCGACTGGTGGTGCAGGGCCACAGCGGGGAAGTGCCACCGGAATTTCAAGCACCGACTCCCGGCGGAGAGAATCAGAACAAGCCCGACAATTCCGCAAAATAAGAGTCCACCCAGCGGTGGGCCCCGAAGAAATAGATCAGGGCCGCCACGCCGAGCATGGGCCCGAAAGGCACATGCACGCCAAAACCGAGTTCCGCGGGCTGGCCCTCGGGGGTTTCGGCGGGCAGGGCCACCGGCGCGGTTCGGCCCGTGATCTTTTGCCACAAGAAGGCGGCGACAAACCAGACACAGCCCAGCATGGCACCACCGAACATGCCAAAGAGGGCGCCCTTCCAGCCGACGAAGGCCCCGAGGGCGCCCAGAAACTTCACATCCCCGAAACCCATCGCCTCTTTTTTGAGAATCGCTTCGGCCCAGAGCGCGATCCACAGCACCAACCCCGATCCCACGGTCAGGCCGAGCAGGGCTTCTTTCCCGGCCCGCAGGCTCGCGACCGCGAAGAATTCGTGGCTTTGGCCGTGCAGCGAGGGCACCAGCAGTGACAACAGCAAGCCGGTCGCCGCGCCGCCGACCGTGAAAACATCCGGGATGATCATGTGGTCGAGGTCGATGAACAGCGCGCAGATCACAATCGCGCACAGCACCGCGCCGGCGACCGCCTTGCCGGGCGGGAAGATCAGCCAGCAGGAGAGAAACAGCACGGCCGTGAGCAATTCGACCGCCGGATAACGAAAACTGAACGGCCGGCCGCAGCAGCGCGCGCGGCCCCGCAGGAGCAGCCAGCTCAGGATCGGGATATTGTCGTGCCACGCGATGGGTTGGTCGCAGCCGCAGTGCGAACGGGGCGAAACCACCGATTCGTTTTTCGGGATGCGATAGATGCAGACATTGAGAAAACTGCCGATGCAGGCGCCGACCACGGCGGCAAACAGCGGGAAAAACCAAGGGAGGGCGGCGGCGACTTCGCGGTAGGATTCCATTTCAGAGCGAGTTGAGGGCGGCGCGGGCGGCGGCTTGCATGACCGGCACGGGCACGGTCGCGCCGGTCCAGAGGGCGAGGGAACGAGCGCCTTGGTGAATCAGCATGGAAAGGCCGTTGGCGTGGACCAGGCCCAACTCGGCGGCTTGGCGCAGCAGGGCGGTTTGGGGCGGGCGGTAAATCATATCGAAGATCGCCTTCGGTTGCGCGAGGGTTCGCAGATCAATCGGCGAAGGGTCCGCCGGGCCGAGCCCCAGTGACGTGGCGTTGATCACGATCGCTTCGGTGGGAAGACCGGGGGGAAGCCGGCTGAGATCAAAGCCGTGCAGTTCACTGCTGCCGGCGAGCGGGGCGAGTTCGTCCACGAGCGCCGAGAGGGTCGCCGCCGTGCGATTGCCAATCCAGAGGGAGGCACAGCGCGCGCGCAGGCACTCCACCGCCGCACCACGAGCCGCCCCGCCGGCGCCAAGAAGAACAAGGTGCGCGCCGGCCAAATCAGTGCCGAACTCCTCCCGCAAGGCGGTGGCGAGGCCGTAGCCGTCCGTGTTGGCGCCCAGCCAGCCCGCCTCGGTGCGGGTGAGAGTATTGGCCGCACCGGCGGCGCGCACAAAGGCGTCGCTGCTGGCGAGATGCTCCACGGCCAGCGACTTGTGCGGCACGGTCAGGTTGAGGCCGTGAAAACCGTGCTGCTGAAAAAGGGCGAGGGCACGCGGCAGTTCCGCGGGAGCAATGTCGAACTTGAAGTAATGCCAGTCGGTGAACCTGGGCTGCGTTTTTGCCAGTTCCGCCAGAGCGGCGTTGTGGATCACCGGGCTGAGCGAGTGGGCGACCGGCCGGCCGATGACAGCGAGGGCCGTGCCGGCAAACGACCAGGCGTCCAGGTCGGCCAGAGGGTGAATGGATTCGGCAACGGCGCTCATCAAGCGGCGGCAGCAAAGCCCGTTTCGCCACGGAGAACGAGCCCGATTTTACGAGGGAGTGTATTCAAACCCATCAAATACCCGATTCCTGTCATTCTGAACGAAGTGAAGTCTAGCCAGCAGGCTGGTTCGACATCCATGCTTTCGCTCGCGATGGGGTCTTCGTTGTCGTGGATCCTTCGCTCCGCTCAGGATGACAAACCGGGTTTGAATACACGCCCTAAGGCTGGATGTGGCGCTCGTGGGTCGATTCAAATTCCGCGACGAACTCGGCAAACAACCGCGCCCGCTCCGGCGCACCCGCCGCGGTGTAGTGGTTGACGAGATTGCGGCAGCACCGGCAGAGCACCTCGCGCACGGGGGTCGGGGCGAGGTCGGAGACCGAGGCGTTGACGCTGCTGGCCCGCAGGAGGGCGAAGACTTCACCGGCATTCAGGAAGACCCCGGCGTTGAAGGGATCGATGAAGAACGGCACCTGCTCCTCGTAGCAGCCGACCATAAAGTGCCCGGGCAGGCCGACGGCCGAGAGGGTCAACCCCGCCCGCTCCGCGACGAGCAAATAGACGATCGAAAGCGAAATCGGGATGCCCTTGCGCCGGACCAGCACCTGATCGAGGTAGCTGTTGAGCGGGTCGGTGTAATGGTCGGTGTTGCCGCGCAAACCGTATTCGTGGAAGAGCACGCGGTTCAGCACGCGGCATTTCTCCCGGGCGGTCGCGGGTTCGGCGATCAGCTGGCGGCAGCGGGCGGCCATCGCGTCCAGCTGCAGGCAACTGGCGCCGACTTCGAGATCGGGATTAACGGTGCGGCTGAGCAACAGCGCGCCCGTCTCGAGCTCGTAATTGAGCGAACGGATGAAGCCGCGGAACTCGCTGACCGGGTCGGAAAATTTCAACTCCCGCAGATACGAGACCGCGTGCAGGGCGAGCACCCGGTTGGGCTGGCTGGCAAGATAACGGAGCAACTCCACGCTTTCCCGGCCATGATGGGTGAATTGGGTGAGCAGCGCGCCCCGCACGGCGGGAGAAGGATCATCCAACAGGCCTTCCAGGGCTTTGCGTTGGGCGGCCGTGAATTTCTGCGCTTCCACGGAGGAGCAGCCAAATTGCTTCCGGCCCCAGCGCAATGAGGAAAGTTTTCATCCCCGGCACGATTTTGCTGGAGTCGGGGAAATTATTCCCGTGGCCCGAAGAGCGCAGTGCCGACGCGCACCAAAGTGCTGCCTTCGGCGATGGCGGCGTCAAGGTCACCGCTCATGCCCATGGAGAGTTCGGGCAAGGCGCTCCCCGAGCGGGCGGCCAGCTGGTCGCGAATGTTCCGGAGCTGGGCAAAAGTGTGTCGCGCCACCGCGGGGTCGCTGGACAAGGGAGCGATGGTCATCAAGCCGTCGATCTGCAGGTGCGGCTTGGCGAGGGCGACCTCGAGCAGGCGCGCGACGACAGCGGGATCGGCGCCGAACTTGGCCGGGTCCTGGCCGGCGTTGACCTGGAGCAGCACAGGCAGTTTGCGGCCGCGTTCCCCGGCGGCCCGGTCCAGGACGTTGAGCAGCTTCTCGCTGTCGACACTTTGAATGCGGTCAAACTGAGTGACAGCCAGCTGGGCTTTGTTGGTTTGCAGGTGTCCGATGAGCTCCCAGCGCACGGGGGCGGCAGTCAGGGCGCGTTTTTCCGCGGCCTCCTGCACCCGATTTTCTCCGATGGCCCCGAGACCGTAGCGCGCGACGTATTCCACGGCGGTGGCTGGCTGGGTCTTGGTTACAGGTAAAAGTGTCACCTCGCGCGGGTTGCGACCTGCTATCCGGCACAGCTCCGCTATTCGACCGAGCAGGGCGTCAGCGCGCAGCCGAAAAACATCATATTCGATAAACATCTGGGTCGGGCTCTTTTAGGATGGAGTGCTAATAAGCCGGCTTTATACTGAACCCAACAGTAAAGACGGCATGCAAATCGAAAACTTCAAAATCTTCGCCGACTTGGTTGAAACCAAAAGCTTCTCCAAGGCGGCCAAGCTGAACGGCATCACGCAATCGGCGGTCAGCCAGCAAGCCCGCGCGATGGAGCGCAATTTCAAGGCGCTGATGGTCGACCGCAGCCAGAAGCAGTTCAACCTGACCCGGGAAGGCCAGCGGATCTACGAGGCCGCGAAGGAGATCCTGCACGTCTACGAAAAACTGGAAAGCGAGCTGCAGGAGATGAAAAAGGTCATCAGCGGCACCATTCGCATCTCGACCATCTACTCGATCGGGTTGCACGAGCTGCCGCCCTACATCAAGAAATTCCTGCACGACTTTCCCGCGGTCAACGTGCGGGTCGAATACCGCCGCTCCAACCTGGTCTACGAGGACATCCTGCACAACTCGGTCGACTTCGGTCTGGTTGCCTTCCCGCAGCGCATCCGGCAGATCGAGAACATCCCGTTTCGCAACGACACCCTGGTGCTGATCACGCACCCCCAGCACCCGCTGGCACAGGTGGGCAACGTGGATATCAAGGCGCTGGCGGGCCATAAATTCATCGGATTCGATCCCGACATCCCGACCCGCAAGGCGGTCGACCAGATCTTCCGCGACTACAAGCTCGAGATCACGCCCGTGATGGAATTCGACAATATCGAGACGGTGAAACGCGCCGTTGAGATCGACCACGGAGTCGCCATCGTTCCGCATGCGACGGTGGTGCAAGAGGTCAGGCAGGGCACACTCGCCACGGTCCGTTTCAAGGGCAAGGAATTCACCCGGCCCTTGGCCATCCTGCATCGCAAGGGGCGGGTTTTGACGCCGGCGATGAAAAAATTCATTGAAGTCCTCAGTGTCGATCTGTCCGGCTCCTAAGGGGGCGCCACGCGGTTTTATTTTCGGGAACAAGACCGTTGCTGGCGTCTCCCATGACTAATTCCCCATGACTCCTCTCCGTCTAATTTCTATTCTGGTGGTCGTGGCTGCTCTGATTGGTGGAGCGGTGCTGTGGCAGAAACGCCGCGGCCCGGCCCCCGCCCAAATCGCCACGACCGCGCTGCCCGCCCCCGCGTGGAAACTCAAGGATCTGGACGGGCACGAGGTCAGCTCCGAGCAATTCAAGGGCAAGGTGATGGTGGTCGACTTCTGGGCCACCTGGTGCGGGCCGTGTGTCGAGGAAATCCCCGGCTATATCGCCTTGCAAAAAAAATATGGGCCCAGCGGCCTGGTTATTGTCGGGGTATCCCTTGATCGCAAGGGGCCGGCGCACGTGAAGCAATTCGCCCGGGCCAACAGCATGAACTATACGCTGGTCATGGGCGATGAGGCCGTGGTGGAGGCGTTTGGCAGCTTTCAGGCGATCCCCACCACCTTTCTGATCAGCCGGGAGGGTCGCATCCTGAACCAGAAGACGGGCGCGGCGCCACCCGAGGAATACGAAAAGCTGGTCAAGTGGGCTATAGATTGAGTCAAGCGCAGTCGATTTGGATTGAAGCCGGGCCCGACAGCCCGGCTTTTTGATTGACCGCTCCATGAGATTCAACGCCAGCCTGCTGCTTCCCCTTGCCTGTGCGTTAATCTACGTTGTCGGCGCTCTGGCGGTGAAGCGCGCCACCGCCTTCGGGGTCGGGGTCTGGCGCACGAGCTTTCTGTCCAATGTGGCGATCGCCCTCCTGTTTGTCCCCGTGTGGTTCGGCTACGGCGGGCAGGTCCACCCGCTCGTGGACTACTGGCAGCCCGCGGTCACCGCGCTGCTGTTCTTCGGCGGCCAGGCTTTCACCTTTCTGGCCCTGAGCCGGGGTGATGTTTCTGTCACAACGCCGGTGATGGGCACCAAGGTTATTTTGGTGGCGCTGTTCAGCAGCCTCCTGCGGGTGGGGGAGGTGCCGTTGCAATGGTGGATCGGGGCGGCGCTGAGCACAGCGGCCATCGCGCTGCTGCATCTCGGCGGGGAATCCCACCGGCGCCACGTCGGCCGGACCGTGCTGCTGGCTTTCTGCAGCGCCACGTCGTTCAGCCTGGGTGATGTGCTGCTGCAGAAATGGGTGCCGGTGTGGGGCCTGGGGAATTTCTTCCCGCCGATGTTTCTGATTGTCGCACTGATGTCGTGCGCCTTTGTGCCTTTTTTCCGCGCCCCGCTCACGGCGATGCCGGCCGCCGCCTGGCGTTGGGTGGCTCCGGGCGCGTTGTTGCTGGCGTTCAACAATGCCGGCGTGGTCCTGGCCATCATGCTCGTGGGCAGCGCCACGGTGGTGAACATCATCTACAGTGTGCGCGGGCTGTTCAGCGTGCTGCTGGTCTGGCTGATCGGGCACTGGTTCACCAACGACGAGAAGCACCTCGGCGGTCGTGTGCTCCGGTTCCGTTTCGTCGGCGCCGTCCTCATGGTGGCGGCGATCGTGCTGGTCCTAGTCTAGCCCCGCCAGCGCCGTGCGCGCGCGTTGCTTGGCTGGTTCGTCGTGCTTGTTGCGCATGGGCATGGCCAGCCCGCGGGTCCACATGGTCCGGGCCGCATCCGATTGCCCCGCCGCCGCGTAGGCAAAGCCGAGTTCCAGCCAGTGGTTGAGCTCATCGGGCTCAAGTTCGGTCGCGCGTTGCAGCCGGCGGATGCCCTCGTCAAACGAAGCGGGCGGCAGGCCGCCATAGAGCAGGCGCACCAAGAACTTCGAAGTCGTGCCGAGGCCGGCCACTTCGTAATGCCAGCGGCCGAGCACGTGATGAGCCCAGGCGTAGTCCGGCTTCAGGGTCAGGGCGCGCTCGGCCTCCTCCTTGACCAGGCGGGAATAGCGGACCTTGGTCTTGGCGTCGCTGTAGACCGCCAGCTTGCCGTGGCAGACGGCGAGCGAGAGGACGTTCTCGGCCTCGTCGGGCTTCAACACCACGGCGCGTTGCGCGTATTCGAGCGCGATCTGGACGTAGCGTTTCTTGGTCTCGGCGTCCGGCTGGTCGACCACCAGGTCCGAATACTGGCGGGCGATTTTCTGGAGGATGAAGGCGTCGTTGGGGCGCGCGGCGTCCGCCTGTTCGAACAGCCGCAGGGCCGTGCGGGAATCGAGCCGGGCCTCGGCTGCCAGGGCTGCGCGCACCTGCTCGTCGCTTTCAACGGCCGGCAGCGACACCGCCAGTCCGGCCAGCCCGAGCAGTGACAGCAGAGGCCTCACGGTTTGCGAAAAAGATAATGGCTCACGTGCCATTCTTCGCCGGCGCGGAACCACCAGAGCTCCGCGCAGGCGAGGTAGAAGACACGCCAGTAGGCCCACCATTTTCCGGCCGACGCAGCGCCATAGGTCTGGATGAAGAGCGGCATGATCGCGGCTTTGCTGGCGTCCATGTTCTCCAGCCAGTGTTCGGCCGTTCTCGCGTAATGGGTGCCGTTCACCTTCCAGGCCTCGACCAGCTTCAGGTCGTCTTGGAAGCGCGGAAAAAGATCGTGGGACGGCATCATTCCGCCGGTAAAGAAATACCGGCTCATCCAGTCACTCTCGTCGCGCACGACGAAATGGTAGGCGAAGCGGGCATGGACGAACACATGCGCGAAAAAAAGCCCGCCGGGTCGGAGCCACCGCGCGATGCCCGCCAGCAGCCGCGGCCAGTTCTTCATGTGCTCGAACATCTCGACCGAGACCACGCGGTCGAAGCCGCCCAGGTCGGAGGAAAAGTCATTCATGTCGCAGGTGATGATGCTGACATTCGCCAGGCCGCGTCGCTGCGCCTCGCCGAGGATGTGCTCCCGCTGGGTGCGGGAGTGGGAGACACCGGTGATGCGGGCCCGCGGGTAATGCTCGGCCATCCACAGGGTCAGCGAGCCCCAGCCACAGCCCAGTTCGAGGATATCGAGCCCGTCGGTCAGTTGTGCGCGATAACAGGTGAGCGCGAGCATGGCTTCCTCGGCTTGCGCGAGGGTTTCGTCGCCACGCGCGTAGAGGCCGGACGAGTATTTCAGGCGCGGGCCGAGGCATTTTTGGTAGAACAGGGTCGGCACCTCGTAGTGCTGTTCCTTCGAGTCGGCCGTGTTGACGGCGATGGGCATCGGGCGCAGCTCCTCGGCAAACCGGGCGACCTGCTGCTCCGGCGCCGGGTGCTCGATCTCTCGCAGCCGCTGCCGCAGCAACCGGCGGATGCCGCGACGGATCAGCCAGTCGGGGAGGAGGCGGAGCGCAAGGCCTGAAGGGCTGAAAAGCTGAACGACTGAACGTCGCATTTTCATGGATGATTTCTGCGCCGGGCGTGCGTGATCAAGTATTCGGACGAAAATGCGATGTGAGCATGTGAAAAGATAGCCTCAGCCATTCAGCTTTTTAGTCCTTCAGTCTTTTTATCTCGTGGAAACCACGGGACAAAGGCGCTCGTGGTCTGCTGGTAACGGCGGTAGGCGTCGCCCTTGGAGCGGAGGGATTGTTCCTCGGTCAGCGGGATGCCCGTGACGCGCAACAGCAGAAAGAGGATGCTCGCGGGGCCGATGAGGGCGGACCAGCCCCACGGCGAGGCGAGGGCGAACACGAAATAAGCCACCCAGATCAGCCACTCGAAAAAATAATTGGGATGGCGGCTGTAGCGCCAGAGCCCGATCGCGCAGACTTGACCCTGGTTGGCCGGATTGCGCTTGAAGGCGGCCAGCTGGTGGTCCGCCAGTGCTTCACCCGTCAGGGCGAGCAGCCAGAGCGCGGCCCCGGCCAGCTCGAGCGGATGCAGGCGCGGCGCCGGGTTGAGGCAGGCCGCGACAAATGCCGCGCCGAGCAAAACCACGGACGCAGCCTGGAGTTGGAAAAATCCGAACATCTTCGGCCCGAAATTCCCGGCCCAGTCCTTGCGCAGCTGCACATAGCGGCCGTCCTCGACCGGATGGTGGCCCATCACGCGGCGGTAAAGATGGGTGCCCAGCCGCAGGCTCCAGAGAATGGCCATGGTCGCGATGAGCGCTTTGCGCAGCGGCCAACCGGGGCCAAACCCGGCGTAGAACAGGGCCAGACCCGCGAAGGCATACGACCAGGCGATGTCCACGATGCCGTAGTTGTCGATCCACCGGGCCCATAAAAACAGACCGGCGAAAAACAGGCACAATCCGGCCAGCGCACTGAGGATGAGCAGGAACGGGCTCATAGAATCAAGGCCAGCGCGACCACGGCGATGCCGGCGACGGCGAGGATCAGGCCGAGCACGCCGGGACCTTCCCGCCGCGCGGTCAGCAGATCGGTGAGCCGGCCATCTTTGGGCAGGGCGAACAACTCGCTCAGGCAGTAGGCGGCCATGGCGATGTTGCCGAGCAGCATGATGGCGACAAACCAGGCGCCGCGGGCGAGCCACGAGGTTTGTTTGCAGCACACCCACACAAAAAAGGTGATGAACCCCCAATAAGCATCGAACAGGGTCGCGATGAACCACGGGTGCGTGAAGACATCGCGCGGCACCGCGAAGAGCGGGCATTGCAGGCTGGCCCAGGTGGTAACCCAGAGCATCGAGGC
>JANNDM010000135.1:0-2618 GCA_031387725.1 Verrucomicrobiota bacterium
GTGCCGAAGACTTTCATCCGCGATTTTCCGGGCGTCATCATTTATGTCGGCGAGAAACAGGGCGATATGCTCAAGGACATCTGGATCTGGGAGCTCGACAAGCAGAAGCGGGTGATCAATTCCGGCCGGGCCGCCCTCGGTTGGATCCGCTTTGACGACACCAAGGGCAAGCTCGTGCTCAGCCTCGATTATCTGCGGGCGGAGGTGCATGACCGCAAGGACCCGGAGGACCCGGCCAAGCTGCGCAGTGGTGGGGCCACCGATCACGCGACCTTCGACCTGTTGCTCGATAAACTGACCGGTCACCAGACGGTCAAGGTGAAGACCAAGTGGCTGACGTTTTCCCAGCTGGTTGAGGAGTGGCGCCGATTGAATCGCCCCGACCCGACGGTGTCGGCCGCCGAGCGCGAACGGCAAAAGATGCGCGTCCAGATCGCCATCCACGAAAAGTTCGCCACGGCTTTTTCCGTGCTGTCGTTTGCGCTCGTGGCGATTCCGCTCGGGATCAAGGTTTCGCGCAAGGAGACGTCGGCCAACCTCGGCATCGGCCTGCTGCTCGCGCTCGGCTATTACTTTGTGACCATCATGGTGGGGTGGTTCGACAACTACCCGGCGCTGCGCCCCGACCTGCTCATGTGGCTGCCCAACGTCGCCTTCCAGGGCTTGGGGCTGTGGATGTTTTACAAGGTGGATCGTGCGTAACCATCGCCCCAAACACCATCCGAGTGCTGCTTTCCGTGCTGTCTCACCACTCACAACAACCGGGCGTTGCTGGTAACCCCCGTCTTGGTCCGCCGTCTCAGGTGATGTGCCTCCATCTTGCACAACTCCATGGCTGAAGAAACGTTCGACCTCGTCGGTTGCCTTGCCCGGGTGCGCCAGCGCGACCAGGGGGCGGCCCGGCAGCTCGTCGAGCATCTTTATCCCTTGGTCACCCGCATCGTGCGCTCGCATCTACCCCGGCGCGTCGCCGAGGAAGATCTCACCCAGGACATCTTTCTAAAAATGTTCACGCGCCTCGAACAATACCAGGGCCATGTGCCGTTCCCCCACTGGGTCTCCCGCATCGCGGTCACGACCTGCATTGACCAGCTGCGCGCCCAGAAACGCCGGCCGGAATTCCGGTGGGCCGATCTGTCCGAGAACGAAGCCGAGGTGCTGAGCAACGTCATGACGGACGAGCGCGACGTGACGCCCGGCGACGCCCTCGCGGCGCGTGAACTCGTCCAGAAGCTGCTCGCGCAGCTGAAACCCGACGACCGCCTTGTGATCCAGCTGCTCGACCTCGAGCAGAAGACCATCGCCGAGATCAGTGGCCTGACCGGCTGGAACCAGACCCTGGTCAAAGTGCGGGCCTTCCGGGCGAGACGGAAATTGCAAAAGCTATTTCAACAACTACAAACCAAGGAGAAGTCATGAACCGATTCGACCACCCATGGCAGAAATTGACCGCGCTGGCACGCTCGGCTCCGGTGGAGCGGGAGGCCGCGGCGCCGTCTGGCTTCGCCACCCGCGTCGCCGCCCTCGCCGCCACCCGGCCGGCCGGGAGCCCCTGGCTTTACCTCGAGCGGTTCGCCTTCCGCGGCCTGGTCGCGGCGGCCGCCTGCAGCCTGGCTGCGGTTGCCTTGAATATCTCCGAGCTCTCGTCGGACCAGGCCGATGGCTACGTCGGCGGCCCGACCGACTCGATAGTCGAGCTGCTGGACATCTCGTGAGATGAACCAATCCTGGAAAGTGATTCTCGTTCTGCTCGGCATCTTTGTCGCTGGCGGGGTGACCGGCGGGTTTGTCACGCTGCGGATCATCAAGAACCGGGTCCTGAACCGGCCCGTGCCCGAGGAATGGGCGCCGCGGCACCTCAAGCGGCTGGTGGACCGCCTCGATCTCACTCCCGAGCAGCAGGAGCAGATCCGGCCGATCGTGCGGCACAACATGGAGCAGCTTAACCGGCTGCGGAACCAGTCGCTGGCCGAGACTCAGATGAGGGTCGAGACCATGCAGCGTGACATCGCCCAAAAACTCACGCCCGAGCAACGCCGCAAGTTTGAGCAGATGAACCGCGAATTGCGCGACGCGCGGGAAGAGCGCGAGAAGGTCGAACGGGCGCGGCGGGCCAAAGGCGGGCGTCCCCCCGGGGAACGGCCGCCCGGCGATCTGCCGCCGCCCGAAAAGCCGCCGGGCCACTGAGCCGGATGGTTTGAGGTGGAACCGGACCTCCGGGCCGGTTATCCGTATGCACTCAGCCCGTCCGGCCTATCGTCCGTAGTTTTGGCGCAGGATGAAGACCGGGCTCCACCTTCCGGCGCCGGCTAGCGCCACCCGATGTGATTTTGTTTGCAGGAGGAGAGGCGCGACCTACGTTCCGCCTTGGCCAGGCGCCATGCATGGGGCAGGCGCGTGAACCCCGCCAGGGCCGGAAGGCAGCAACGGTAACGACGTCCTCCCAGTGCCGTGGAATGCCTGGCCACTTGCTTTTGAAAAGACGGAAGGGCTGAACAGCTGAAGAACTGAAAGATAATGGAAACGCGGGCTGGATTTTTCAGTCCTTCAGCCTTTCAGTCTTTCAGCTTCATGTCCTCCGCCTACCAAGTCATCGCGCGCAAGTGGCGCCCCCAGAC
>JANNDM010000002.1:0-1912 GCA_031387725.1 Verrucomicrobiota bacterium
ATCCTGAACTACCGGTCACAAAGCCCCCCACAATGTCCTTGTGGCCAGATGCTACGATTTGACGCTGGTTAGCCCGGCGCCGTTCTCGGTTATTCAATGGATTACACCTCCGCCCCTCTCCTCTTCCGCCTCCGCAAGGCCCTCCGCTACGTGGGCCTGTACGGCGTCCGCCGCACGCTCGTCAAGGTGCGCGGCCAGTACCACATGGGCAGGACCTACGCGCAGCTGCCGCCAAATAACGTGCGTGATGAGGCGAAGGCCCACGTGGGGCTGATCGGCTGCGGCAACTTTGGTTTCTCGGTGATTGCGTATTACCTGCGCAAGAACTACGGGTCCGTGATCCGCGGCTGCATGGACCTGGACGCCAACCGGGCCGCGTCGCTGTTCGAGCAGTACGGCGCGGGCTACTACTCCACCGACGCCGAGCAGATCATCAACGATCCGAAGATCACGCTCGTGTTCATATCGTCGAACCACGCGAGCCACGCCGAATACGCCATCAAGGCACTTAAGGCCGGCAAGGACGTGCACATCGAAAAGCCCCACGTCGTACGGAACGACCAGCTCGAGCGCCTGTGCGCGGCGCAGGAGGCGGCGCGAGCGGCTGGCAAAGGGCGCATCGTCTCGATCGGCTTCAACCGGCCTGGCAGCACTTTCGGCACGCGCATGCGCGAGCAGCTGTGGCGGGAAGACGGCGAGCTGATGCAGAACTGGTTCATCGCCGGCCACGAGATCTCGCCGGACCACTGGTACTTCCGGGAGGAGGAGGGCGGCCGGGTGCTGGGCAACCTTTGCCACTGGACGGACCTCACTTACCAGATGATGCCGCCCGAGCGCCGCTTTCCCATCCGCATCACGCCCACGCGTTCGGCGAAGTCGGATTGCGACATCGCCGTCACCTACGTGTTCGGCGACGGCTCGATTGGCGCCATCACCTTTTCCGCCAAAGGCCACGCCTTTGAGGGCGTCAAGGAACGCTACGCCGCCCATCGCGGCAACACGCTCATCGCCATGGACGACTTCCAGCGCCTCGTGATGGACGTCGGCGCCGAGAAGCAGGCCTGGTCGCCCCGCAGCCGCGATCACGGCCACGAGGCCTCCATCCGCCGCAGCTACGACACCGCTGCCGACCCCGCGGCGCCGGGCCTCAAGACCGCCTACGTGTGGGAGGCGGGGCAGCTCTTCCTGCTGACCAAGCAGGCGCTGGAGAAGTCGCAGCCGGTCACGCTGAACGCCTGGTCGGGCGCGGCTTGAGGGCGGGCACCAACCCATGTGCGGGATAGCCGGTTTACTCGGCTTTCCCGTGCCGGCAGGGGAGATACCGCCACTGCTCGGCCGGATGGCCGACACCCTGGCCCATCGCGGGCCGGATGATCACGGCGTCTGGGTCAATCCGCAGTTCGGTGTTGGCCTCGCGCACCGTCGGCTGTCCATTCAGGATCTGTCGCCGCTCGGCGCACAGCCCATGCATTCCCGCAGCAGCCGCTACGTCATCGTCTACAACGGCGAGGTCTACAACTTCCCCACCTTGCGCGCGGAGCTGATTGCCCGCGGTCACAGTTTTCGCGGCGGCTCCGACACCGAGGTGATGCTGGCCGCCTTCGAGGAGTGGGGGGTGGAGGGCGCCGTGCCGCGCTTCGTCGGCATGTTTGCCTTTGCCGTCTGGGACCAGCACGAGCGGTGTCTGTGGCTGTGCCGTGACCGGCTCGGCGTGAAGCCTTTGTACGTCGGCCACGTGGGCAACCACCTGGTGTTCGGCTCCGAGCTGAAAGCGATCCGCGCGATCCCGGGCTTCGACCGCACCGTCGACCGCGACGCGCTGGCACTCTTCATGCGCCACGACTACGTGCCCGGGCCTTACAGCATCTACCACTCCGTGAAGAAATTGCCGCCGGGCGTGCTGGCGCGCTAC
>JANNDM010000014.1:0-19936 GCA_031387725.1 Verrucomicrobiota bacterium
TGCGCCGAGTGCCACGAGACCGTGACCACGGGCTTCCATGACGCGTCGCACGCGAAGATGATGGCCCCGGGCGACAACGCCACGGACATCGGCTGCGAATCCTGCCACGGCCCGGGCAGTCTCCACATCAAGTCCGGCGGCGGCGCCGGCACCATCGTGAACCCGGGCAACTCCCCCGAGACCTGCTTCCAGTGTCACTTGGACAAGCGCGGCGAGTTCAGCCTGCCCAACACCCACCCGGTGCTCGCGGGCAAGATGAGCTGCAGCGACTGCCACAACACCCACACCGGTGACGCCATCGCCGAGGGCAGCACCGGCATGGCCACCCTCAACTCGTCCTGCTTGAAGTGCCACACTTCCCAAGGCGGTCCCTACGTGTTCGAGCACGAGGCTTCCCGCGAGGGTTGCGTGACGTGCCACAGCCCGCACGGCTCGGTGAACCAGAAGATGCTCAAGGCCCGCAACCAGAACCTCTGCCTCCAGTGTCACTTCCAGGAGCAGACCGCCCCGGGCGTCATCCTGATCGGCGGCCGCGACCATGCGAGCTTCCTGTCCCGCGGCACCTGCTGGTCCGGTGGCTGCCACGAGGCCGTCCACGGCTCACACGTCAGCTCCTCCCTCCGCTTCTAACACCCAAACCATCACGGATACTCCGATGAACTCCACCGCCATTCTCCATCTGATTCGCCGGCCCTTGCTGGTCCTCGCGGGGGCGAGCCTGCTGGGCCTGCCGGGCGCCTTGTGCGCCCAATCCGACAAGGCCAAGGAACCGACCTACGAAAACTATATCGACTTCTCCGCAGGCTATAACCTGCAGGAAGGCGATCGCCCCGGTTTTCAAAAGCAATTCCAGCTGAACAAGAAGGGATCTCTTGGTATCGAGGATCTCTACTTCACCACCGAGCTGAAGAACGAGGCCGTCCTGAAGCTCCGCGGCCATGCCATGGCCGGGAACCATGACTATCTCCTCGACCTGTCCGTCACCAAGGAGGAGGTCGGCTACCTGAAGTTCGGTTACAAGATGTTCCGCACCTGGTATGACGGCAGTGGCGGCGTCTGGCCCACCAACGGCCTGCGCATCCAGCTCTATGACGAGGACCTGCATGTCGACCGCGGCAACCTGTGGCTGGAGGCCGGCTTCACCAAGCCCGACGCCGTCAACTTCATGTTCCGCTACGACTACCTGACCAAGAAGGGCCAGAAGGACTCCACCAGCTGGATGGACACGGGCCTCGCCGTCAGCACGACGGCCACCCGTTACATCGTGCCTACCTACCTGACCTTTGACGAGAAGCGCCACATCCTCAACGGCACGGTCTCGAAGTCCTCGGGAAAGTCCGACTGGGCCCTGGGTCTCCGCTTTGACAAGGGCGAGTATGAGAACGGCCGTTACAGCCGCCGCACCCCGTTTCAACCGACCACCGACCGCTACGTCACGGCCAAGGAAGGCCAGGACTTCGACCTGTTCCAGATCCGCGGCAGCTACCTGACCCAGCTGAACGAGAAGCTCAAGCTGACCACCGCCGTCGCCCGCACCAAGATCGACACCATCCTCAGCGGCAGCCGGATCATCGGCGCCGGCTATGATGCCACCTACAGCAGCACCTATCCGACCCGCCAGCAGCGCGACGAGGGCTACTTCGCCCACCCCGGCCATGAGCTCGGCGAATCACAGATGACGCAGACCGTCGCCACCCTCAGCGCGCTCTATCTGGCCTCCGAAGATCTTCGCATCACGCCCTCTTTCCGGTTTGAGAGGACCGAGTGGCACAACGTGGTTGAGTTTGAGGAAACCAACTTCGGCGCGGGCCCGGCCTTCGCCCCCATCAACGAGGAGACCGAGGCGGACAGCGAGAAGCACTGGAAGACCTACGGGGCCAGCCTCGACGCCCGCTACACGGGCCTCAAGAACGTGTCGCTCAACTTCAAGGCCGACTGGTCCAACTCCGAGGGCGAGCTCCAGGAGAGCAAAATCTTCGAGCCCGGCACCCCGCTCGCGGTCGTCGTCATCGATCGCGATAGCAAACTGGAGCGCGGCGTGCAGAAATATGCCTACACCGCCAACTGGTATGCCCGCCCCGGCACCACCGTGGCCGCGCAATACTACTTCAAGGCCCGCCAGAACGACTATCGCGCCGTGCGCGACAACACGGTCAGCACCTCGGATCGTTATCCCGCCTATATCGCCAACCAGGATTTCGAGACCAATGATTTCAACCTCCGCCTCACTTGGCGCCTGTCGCCAAACTTCCGCACCATCACCCGGTATGACTACCAGAAGACCACGGTCCGTACCCAGGATGTCGGCTTGGGTTTCAAGGAGAGCATGAACTCCACCCAGCACATCTTCTCCGAGACCGTGACCTGGAACCCCCTCTCCCGCTGGTATCTCCAGGGCAACGTCAACTACGTGAACGAGACCCTCACGACCCCGGCCGTCGGCCTGACTGGCGCCGCCAGCAACCTCGTCAAGAACAGCGATTCGAACTACGTGAACTTCAGCCTGAGCAGCGGCTACGCCCTCGACCAGCAGAGCGATCTGTTGGTGGATTACATGCTCTACAAGGCGATGGGGAACTACATCAACAACTCCGCCGTCACCGTGCCCTACGGCACCGACAGCAAGCTGCAGACCTTCTCGGTGGGCTGGAACCGCCGGCTCGACCGCCGCACCACGCTCAACCTGAAGTATACCTACGCCAAGAACGAGGATCTGCCTTCTCTCGGCCAGTCCGACTACGAGGCGCACCTCATCTACGGCAAGGTCCAGTATCGCTTCTGAGGCCGGCTTATTTGGGTTAGTCACGGCCGCGGCGTCGCAAGACCCGCGGTCATTTGTTTTGGGGATGCCGGTGCGCCGGGCTCCCGGCGCCTCCCCGACAACTCCACCCAGCGCAAGATATGCGTGGCTTATACCAATCGGTCGGTGGCCGGCCCCGGGACATTGCGCGATACTGCGGGCCGCTTCGGTGCAACCTGTGCGCCGGGCTCCTACCCTCCCCGTGCGGCCAACCCCTGTCTGCCCCTGATGAACGATACCCCCGAACACATGCCCCTGGGGCGACGTCTCGTTGAACTCGAACTGAGGGTAGCCCGGCTGGAGGCGACGCACCCCACCACCGCCGGCAACGAGTCCACCGCCTTGTCTGCTCCCGTGCCCGCACCGGTCGAGGCGGCCGGGGCCGTTGATCGGGACACCGAGGATGAACTTGAGTTTGAGGTCGGCCAGAACTGGTTTGCGACGGTCGGCATCGGGGTGCTCACCCTCGGCGCCGGGTTCAGCCTGTCCCTGCCCTATGCCAGCCTGCCCGCCGGGCTCCCGTCGCTGATCGGGGTCGGGGTGGCGGTGGCCCTCTTCGTGGTCGCGCAGCAATGGCACCAGTCGTTCGCCCTGATCTCCGCTTACCTGCGCGGTGCCGCCATGGCGCTGCTTTATTTCGCGACGCTGCGCCTGTATTTTTTCGGTTCCACCCATCTGCTCAGCCCCGACACCCTGGCGGGCCGCGCGCCACTGGTGCTGGCGGTGGCGGTCAACCTGGCACTCGCTTGGCGCCGGAAATCCCCGTGGCTCACCGGCCTCGCGCTCCTGACCGGCTATGTCACGGCGCTCGCCGTCGGCTCGGCGTGGTTTGTGCTAAGCACGGTCGGGCTGTTGTCCGCTCTCACGGTCACTGCCAGCCTGAGGGCCGGCTGGCCGCGGCTGGGCTTCGCCGGTATCCCGCTGGGCTATGCCACTTATCTTCTCTGGGCGATGGGAAACCCCTTTCGCGGCGGGGCGTTTCGCTTCGCCACCGACCCGGCCGCCGCGCCCGCGTGGGTGCTGGCGCTCGTGGTGATCTTTGCGATGGCCTCCCTGCTGCGACCGAACCGCGCGTCGGAAGACGCGGTCCCCTGCCTCAGCGCGTTCTTCAATTGCGGCCTGGGCTACCTCTTGTTCCTCGTTCATACTGTGGCCGTGTTCACGCCGGGTGTGGCCGTCGCCCATGGATTCGCCTCGGGGGTGTTTCTCGGGCTGGCGGTGGTGTTTTGGGTGCGGGAACGCAGCCGCGTCTCGACTTTCTTTTATGCGATGACCGGCTACGCCGCGTTGAGCGTGGCGATCATCAAGGCGTCCGCCGTGCCGGAAGTCTTTGTCTGGCTTTCGCTGCAGAGCGTGGTCGTGGTGGCCACGGCGATCTGGTTCCGCTCCCGGTTCATCGTCATGGCGAACTTCCTCATCTACGTGAGCATCGTGCTGGGCTACGTGGTGGTGGCGAAAAGCGAGAGCGGCATCAGCATCGGCTTCGGCCTCGTGGCGCTGGTCAGCGCCCGGATCCTCAACTGGCAGAAGGACCGGCTGGAATTGAAGACGGAGCTGATGCGCAACGCCTACCTGTTCGCCGCCTTCGTGGTGTTCCCCTACGCGCTCTATCACCTCGCGCCCGGCCGGTATGTCGGCCTGGCCTGGGTGGGCCTGGCGTTGTTCTATTACACGCTGAACCTCATCGTGCGAAACCAGAAGTTCCGCTGGATGGGCCACGCCACGCTGCTGCTCACCGCTTTCTATGTGACGGTGGTCGGCACCAGCCGCTTCGGCCCGGTGCTGCGCGTCCTGTCCTTCCTCGCCCTCGGCACGGTGATGCTGGTCGTTTCCCTGATCTTCACCCGGGTGCGGCAGCGGTCGCAGCCGAAGAAACCCGGGTAAGCGATCGGGCGCGGGACGGGCTCACCCGCCACAGTGGCAACCGCCGCCCCCACAACCGCCGCCGCCAGGCGCGGCTTCCAGCGGCCGGCCCAGGATGTCCGTCGGGACCGCGCCCCCGAGCTGGTCGGAGATCTCGCACAACCGGTCGTAATACTCGTCGCAGGTGATCCCCAGGGCCGCAGCCCCGAAGGTCTCCGCATCATGCGCCGAGGCGAAGACGCCATAATTGAGCGCCACCAGTTGGTAGAGCACCATCGCCGGCACCAAATCCAACTGTGCCATAAAGACCGGGTGCACGCACATCGTGAAGCCATCCTCGGGGCGCTCGCCCTTCTGCACCGGGAGCGCAAACTCGCCGGGCTCCAGCGGACCGGCGTCAAACGCGATCTCGCAGGGATAGCGCACATAGACCCGGTCGGCGAGCAGCTGCTGCAGGCCGGTCCAAGTGATCACCGGGCCGTATTGATAAAAAATCTCCCGGCCCTTGGCTTCGACATGCCCGGCGAGGGACTGGCGGGCGTCTTCGGCGGTGAGTTGCGTGGCCATGGGATCAATGCGTGGTCGCGGTGTGCGGCCGGGCCTGCGTTTCATCGCCCTCGGGTTCCGTCCGGCCCTCGTTGGCCTTGGTCAGCCGACCCTGCAGGATTGGCACCGCCATCCGCAGGAAGATGGTGTAGAGGAGCAGGCCCAGTGCCCAGATGCCGAGGCAGACGAGCGTCTCGTTGAGCGAGGGCACGTAGTCCACGATCGCCCCGAGCGGCGTGGGGATGAAACCGGGGATGACGAGGCCCATGCCTTTCTCGATCCAGATGCCGATGATGCTGAGCACGCAGGCGATGTTGAGATACTTCAGGCCGCGGCTGACCGGCAGCACCAGCAGCACCATCGCGATGAGATTGAAACCGATCGCGGTCCAGATCCAGGGCACGAGCGCGTTGTGCCCGTGCAGGCCGAAAAAGAGATACTTGGCCGAGGCGCCGTGGGTGGTGCCGGAGTAGAATTCCTTGAACACCTCGCAGGAGAGCAGGAAGACATTGATGATCATCGAGACCTGCACGATGCCCCGCAGGATGAGCAGGCTGCGATCCGTGATCATGAGCCGCTCGGTCATGCGCGCGTGGACGACTTGGTGCAACTCGCGGGTTTCGAGCAGCGCTTTCAACGCGGTGTCCGGCAGGCGGAGAATCACGGAATTCTCCTCGGCGATGGCGGTGGCCTCGCGTGAAGTGCCGTGCAGCGCGGAGACTTCGCCAAATTGATCACCGGGGCGCGCGGTGCGCGTGATGCGGACGAGATCGCCCTCCTGTTTCTTCACGACGACGCGGCCCGACAGCACGAAAAATGCATAGGGCGACAACGAGCCCTGGCGCAGTAGCACCTCGCCACGGGCAACTTCCAGCACCGACGAACCCACCAGGGCGCGCAAGCGGTCTGAATCGGACACGGCAGCCATTTCGGGCAATTCCCGGGCGAGCTGGGCAAGATCGACGAGGGTCGCCGGGCGGCCGGGATTGTCGCCCACATCGATCCCGTCCTGGAGTTCCGCCGCAAGGCCGGCGGCGGTGACCCGGCGGATGACTTGCAGGGCCAGGATGATCAACGCGGGGCCGGCGGTGAAGGCCGAGGCGAGAAAGCGCGGGGCGACGATGGAGGCATTCCAGAACGGGCGGCCGCCGAGACCGACATAAAGAAAGGCGGTGACGGTGTGAATCGAGATCGCCCAGACGATCGCGAGGAAAACGAAGGGAATGTAGAACCACTTGGCGGGTTTGCGCTTTTGATAGCGGCAATAAAGCAGGTAACCGCAGATGTGGACGTTGAGGAGCAGGTAACCGTTGAGCACAATCACATCCCAACTGAGCATGGACTGCGGAAAATTTATCTGGCCGACACCGGGAATGAGGTGCCAGAACCGGTCCGGCCGGCCGAGATCGACCGTCACAAACAGGAGACACATGATGATCGCCGCGACCGCCAAAAGTTCGCCGAAAATGACCAGATCATGCAACTCCTCGTTGTCGTAGATGTAGACGGGGATCACCATCATGACGGCCGCGGCCGCCACCCCGACGAGAAAGGTGAAGTTCGCGATGTAAACCCCCCAGGAGACCTCGTCGCTCATGCCGGTGACGGCGAGGCCGTGGACCAGCTGCTTCGCATAGGCGTTGAGGCCGAAAAGGACAATGATGGCGAGGACGCCCATCCAGGCGTAATAACGCCAGTCTCCGACCAAGGCGATGCGGGCGCAGCGCTGGAGGAAAACGAGGTAGTTGCGGGCCGCGGTGATCATGGATTTGTCATCGCGAGTCCGGCGTAGACCGGACGCCTGTCGTCCGTAGCCTTGCGAAGGATGATGGCGATCCAGCTAGATGGATTGCTTCGTCGCTGCGCTCCTCGCAATGGCACCAAGGTTGGGTGATGTTTGGATAGCCGCTCATTTGTCGAAGTAGTAGAAGAACCGCGGCGAGGTGCCCATTTCCTCCTTCAACTGGATGAAGACGCGCTTCTCGCGCAGGATGTAGGAAACCTCGCTCTCCGGATCGAGGATGTTGCCGAATTTGCGCGCGCCGACCGGGCAGACTTCCAGGCAGGCCGGGTATTTGCCGGCCCGGGTGCGCTGGATGCAGAAGTGGCATTTCTCCATCACCCCCTGCTTGCGCGGGCGGTTGCCGAGGTAGGCCATCTCCGGGTTGAGGTGGTCCTTCGGGATCTCGGGCTTGGTGAAATTGAAGCGGCGGGCGAAATACGGGCAGGCGGCCTCGCAGTAGCGGCAGCCGATGCACCAGTCGTAATCGATCACGGTGATGCCGTCCTTTTCCTGCCACGTCGCGTTGACGGGACAGACCTTCACGCACGGCGGGTTGGCGCACTGCTGGCACTGCACCGGCATGTAGAAAAACCCTTTGTCCGGCACCTGCTTGTCGTCGTAGTTGTGGTCCCCCTTCTCGACGTCCATGGAGCCGTGCGGCATCTTGAGGACGCGGATGTATTGGATCTCGGGATTGCGCGACTGGTTGTTCTCGGCGACGCAGGCGTGGACGCATTTGCGGCAGCCGATGCAGCGGGTCAGGTTGAGGCAGTAGACGAATTCGACCCCGTCCATCGGCCGGAGGTCGCGGACGTGGGGACGGATGCCATATTGGGCCTTCACCTCGCGTTCGATGCGGGCGAGCGCCTTGGCCATGTCCGCCGGCGTCATCTCCTTGTAATATTTCTGCAGGAACTCCTCCGTGGAAGTGAAGTCGCCCAGCTCGCGTAGGGGCGCCAGGCTGGCGGCCAGCGCGGTGAGGCCCCCGAACGCAGCCGTGCCGCGGAGAAAACTCCGGCGTGTCATCGCGGCGTCGGAAGTGCGGTCGGGCGGTGTGGGCTGGGCGGACATGTCAGTGGCCGGGCGCGGCCGGGGCGGGGTTCTCGTGCAAGAAATGCGGCCCGGGCGCGGGGGCCAGCTTGGAGATGCGGGGTGTGTGCGGATCGTGGCAGTTGGCGCAACTGAGCCGCTGTGCTTCCCCTAGATTCCGGTCCCAGAAACCGCTGGTGCGGCCGTGCGCGCCGGCATCCCAGTCCCGCAGCGTCGGACCGTGACAACTGCCGCACAGCAGCGGGATGTGGTCGAATTTCACCTGACGCCCGTCGCGCACCTGGAGGGTCTCCAGATTCTGCTCATTGTGGCAGTTGTAACAGAGGTCGTTCCGGTCGTGCGAGCCGTGGCCCATCACGATGTTCGAGTGCTCCTTCGGGATGACGATCTTGCCCTTGTCGTCGAAGCGGATCGGCGGCGGCTTGCTCTTCTCGTGACAGGCATAGCAATCGTAGTCGGAAAGATCCTCCTTGGCCTTCACCAGGTCGGTATAGGTCTGGCGCCAGGGCGTGGTGTCGAGGAATTTCGGATCAACCAGCGGGATATCCGCCCGCACCGGCCCCGGACTGCGGGCCCCGGCCAGGAAAATCCCGGCCAGACCGAGAAACACGACCGTCAGCCCACCCAGCCAGAGCTTGGTCCGGTTTCCCTCACCGTCCTCGGGTCGCGTGGGGCGTGGATCCATGGCGACGATTTTTTCTGTGGCGGGTTATTTCTTCAATGTCCGCACGTGGGCGACGAGGGCCTTGACATCTTCGTCGCTCAGGCCCTCCACCGCTTTCATGGTGGTTTTGCCACTCTCATCCTTGAGCCCTTCCTTGATCGCCTTGCAGGCTTGCTCATCGGTGAATTTGGCCTGGACCTTCGCATCCGTGAGGTCGGCAATGCTCAGCTTCTTGCCCATCTTGGTGTCTCCTTTGCCCGTCGCGCCGTGGCATTTGGCACA
Source organism: Verrucomicrobiota bacterium (assembly GCA_031387725.1). Classification (GTDB taxonomy): domain Bacteria; phylum Verrucomicrobiota; class Verrucomicrobiia; order Opitutales; family Opitutaceae; genus Lacunisphaera. The sequence goes on from JANNDM010000014.1 coordinate 8,989, forward strand.
TTGGTCGGTCCAATTGGTGGCTGCGTCAGCGGCGAAGCCGGTGAGGGCCACGCTCGCGAAGGTGAACATGAGGATTTGTTGGCGAGTGGTCATAAAGAATATGCAATTAACAGGATTACAGGGGTAGACCCAGCCGGGGTAGTTGCCCGTAAGTATTCCAGAACTGGTCCACAACCGCTCGTCACATCTTGCCCCGCACCATGCATATCTTGCTCATTGTGCTGCCCGATCACAGGATTTGAGGAGTGATTCCAAGGAGCTCTGCGCGGCACTTTTGCCCATCCGCGCCCTCCCGCCCGCCCAAGTTTCTGTTCGACAAAACCGCGCCACCACCTTGTGTTCCGGGCATGGCTTCGCCCGAGAAAAAACCATTTTCCGTCGTCACCCTCCTCATCGATCTGGTGCTCACCGCCGGGGCGTTCAGCATTTTTTACTGGCTCGTGAACTCCCATGTGCCCTCCCGTGACCCGAAGATGATCATGCTCTGGGGTGGGCTCGCCGCCGGCTGCATGGCGGGGGTGTTCTGGCTCGCCATGCAGATGCTGAAGGTCGTCTTTATCTTCCAGCGCGATTCGCGGAAGTAAACGGCCGCGCCGAATCTCCGGCAGGGCTTAGATATTGGTCACGTCCGACCGGCGCTTGCCGAGCAGGGCCGCCACGAAGATCGCCGCCTCATACAGCACGATCAGCGGGAGGGCGAAGAGCGACATGTTCAACGGGTCGGTCGTCGGCGTGATGACCGCCGAGATCATAAAGATGACCACGAAGGCATGCCGGCGGTATTGGCGCAGGGTCGCCACCTCGATCAGGCCCATGTAGACGGCCAGCACGACCAGCAGGGGAAATTCGAAGGCCCCGCCCAAGCCGAGCACGAGCCACATCAGCAGGCTGTAATACTTGTCCGCCGTCCACATCACGCTGTAGCCGAGCGCCTGGTTCAATTCGAGCGCCACCCGGATGCTGCTCGCCGTCAGGAAATAATAACCCAGCGCGGCGCCGGCGAGGAAGAGCGCGAAGGCGGAGAGCCCTGTCGGCAGGATGACCCGCAGCTCGCGCCGGGTCAGCGCCGGCGCCACGAACTGCCCGAGGAAGAACAGCCAGAACGGCAGGGACAGCACCACCCCGCCGATGAGGCACATATCGATGATGACTGAAAAGACCGCCATCGGGCTGTTCGTGACGAGCCCCTGTTTGAACTGTGGGAAGTCCTTCATCACTTGCTCAAGCGGCCAGTTGAGCAGGGTCGAGGCATCCTCCAGCCGGTAGGCGATGATCGTCACGAAGATCGCGAAGACCACCGCGCACTTGATCAGGGTCCAGCGCAGGTCTTCGAGGTGGTCGAGGAAGCCCATGGGCTTGGCCTTGCCCGGGGTCCCCGGATGATCTTTGTCATCATATTTCACCTCTGGAGGTTGTTCACTCAAGCCCCGAGCTAGAAGCAAGTTTCGCGCGTCCCCGCAATCCCCGTCTTCGCGCCGCCCCGGGGCGTGTCATACTTTCCACCGCCGCCGCCATCGCTTAGCCTGCCGCAGGGTTGACACCCCCGCCCGCGCCCGCTCCGATTCCGCTCCCCATTTCCCACCATACCATGGCCAAAAAATCCTCCGTCAAGCAGCCCGCCAAAAAGGCAACCCCCTCCAAGAAACCCGCCGCGAAGGCCCTCAAATGCGTCTACACGTGGGGCGCCGGCAAAGCCGACGGCCACGGCGGCATGAAGGCCCTGCTCGGCGGCAAGGGCGCCAACCTCGCCGAGATGACCCGCATCGGCCTCCCGGTGCCCCCGGGCTTCACCATCACCACCGAGGTCTGCACCTACTTCTACGCCCACAAGAAAACTTATCCGAAGGAACTCTCGGCTCAGCTGGCGGCCGGCGTCGCCAACATGGAGAAGATCATGGGCACCAAGTTCGGCGCCACCGAGGGCATGCCGCTGCTCGTCGCCGTCCGCTCGGGCGCGCGCGATTCCATGCCCGGCATGATGGACACCATCCTCAACCTCGGCCTCAACGACCAAAGCGTCGTCGCGCTGGTCAAAGCCACCGGCAACGAACGATTCGCGTGGGACTGCTACCGCCGCTTCATCCAGATGTTTGGCGACGTCGTCCTCGGCGTGCAGAAGCGCGAAGGCGAGGACCACGATCCTTTCGAGCACGCCATCCACGCTTTCAAGCACGAGAAATATCACCGCGACATCGTCGATTCCGAGCTCACCGCCGCCGACCAGCAGGAACTCGTCAGGCGCTTCAAGGCCCTCGTGCTCGAGCGCACCGGCCACGTGTTTCCGCACGACCCGTGGGACCAGCTCCGCGGTGCCGCCGGCGCCGTCTTTGGTTCCTGGATGAACGACCGGGCCAAGGTTTACCGCGCGAAATACAACATCCCCTCCGAGTGGGGCACCGCCGTCAACGTCCAGGCCATGGTCTTCGGCAACACCGGCGACACCTCCGGCTCCGGCGTCGCGTTCACGCGCAATCCCGCCAACGGCACCAACGAATTCTACGGCGAGTTCCTCATCAACGCGCAGGGCGAGGACGTCGTCGCCGGCGTCCGCACGCCGGAGCCCGTCGCCGACCTCAAGGCGCAGATGCCGCAGTCGTTCGCCGAACTCATGAAGGTTCGCGCGACGCTGGAGAAGCATTTCAAGGACGTGCAGGACATCGAATTCACGATCCAGGAAGGCAAGCTGTTCATGCTCCAGACGCGCAACGGCAAGCGCACCGCCGCCGCCGCCCTCAAGTTTTCCATCGATATGGTAAGAGAGAAACTCATCGACTGGAAGACCGCCGTGATGCGCAACCCGGCCGACCAGCTCGAGCAGTTGCTCGCGCCGATCTTCGACCTCGCCGAGGCGAAGAAAGCCAAGGTCATCGCCACCGGCCTCCCCGCCGGCCCCGGCGCCGCCACCGGCAAGATCTACTTCAACGCCGACCGCGCCGTCCTGGCCGCCGAGAAGGGCGAGAAGGTTCTCCTCGTCCGCGTTGAGACCTCCCCCGAGGATCTCCGCGGCATGATCGCTGCCGAGGGCATCCTCACCGCCCGCGGCGGGGTGTCCTCGCACGCCGCGCTCGTCGCCCGCCAGATGGGCAAGGTCTGCGTCTGCGGCGCCGCCGCCCTGCAGGTCGATTACGACAAGAAGACCGTCACTGTCTCCGGCGCCACCTACGGCGAAGGCGACTTCCTCTCGATCGACGGCACCGCCGGCACGGTCTACGCCGGCCAGATCAAGACGGCCCCGTCCGAGATCATTTCCGGCCTGCTCCACGGCGACCAGGCCGCGCAGGCCACGGAGAAATTCAAAAGCTACGTCCAGCTCATGAAATGGTGCGCCGCGGCCACCAAGCTCTCCGTCCGCACCAACGCCGACACGCCCGAGCAGGCCGCCCAGGCCATCGCGTTTGGCGCCGTCGGCATCGGCCTCACCCGCACGGAGCACATGTTCTTCGAGGGCGACCGCATCGACGCCATGCGCGAGATGATTCTCGCCGACTCGCTCGGCGCCCGCGAGGCCGCCCTGGCCAAACTCCTCCCCTACCAGCGCGCCGACTTCTTCGGCATCTTCAAGGCGCTGAAGGGCTACCCCGCCACCATCCGCTTCCTCGACCCGCCGCTGCATGAGTTCCTCCCGAACTCCAAGGAGTCGCAGATGGACCTCGCCCGGAAACTCAACATCCCGGTCGAGAAGATCATGCACCGCGTGCACGAGTTGCATGAGTTCAACCCGATGCTTGGCTTCCGCGGCTGCCGTCTCGGCATCAAGTATCCCGAGATCACCGCCATGCAGGCCCGCGCCGTCCTCGAGGCCGCCGCCGACGCCAACAAGGCCGGCTTCAAGGCCCGGCCCGAGATCATGATCCCGCTCGTCGGCTTCAAGCGTGAGCTCGACCTCCAGGTCGCGCTCGTCCACGAGATCGCCGCGAAGGTGCAGGCCGAAAAGAAGGTGAAGATCAACTACAGTGTCGGCACCATGATCGAGATCCCGCGCGGCGCGCTCACCGCCGACGAGATCGCGCATACGGCCGAGTTCTTCAGCTTCGGCACCAACGACCTCACGCAGACCTGTCTCGGCATGTCGCGCGACGACTCCGGTTCCTTCCTCGGCGCCTATCAGGAGTCTGAGATCATGAAGAAGAACCCTTTCGCCTCGATCGACCAGACCGGCGTCGGCCAGCTCATGCGGATCGCCATCGCGAAGGGCCGGCAGACCCGCCCCGACATCAAATTGGGAATCTGTGGTGAACATGGTGGTGATCCCGACAGCGTTAAATTCTGTCATCGTTTGGGTCTTAGCTATGTTTCCTGCAGTCCTTACCGGGTTCCGGTGGCTCGGCTGGCAGCAGCACAGGCAGCCATCGCAGACTCCAAGAAGTAATTGCCTGCAAATTGTCTATCGAGCCCCGGCCAAAAGCCGGGGCTTTTTTCTGCCTGCATCTGCGGTCCCGCGGCCGCGGGAGCGGCGATCCCGACTCGGTGAAGTTCTGCCACAAGCTCGGCCTGAGCTACGTCTCGTGCAGCCCGTATCGCGTCCCCGTGGCGCGCCTCGCGGCCGCCCAGGCCGCGATCGCCGACGGCCAGTAGTAATCAACCCTGTGGGAGCGAGCTTGCTCGCGACACACTCCCGCCCCGGTCCGTCAGGACCGGGGCTTTCTCTTGTTCGGCACACAGGCGGCCCAGCTCACTCCGTTGATAGTCTCAAGCCTTGCTCACCAACGGACGCAGGACGCTGCGGGCGAAGTCCGCCGGTATCATGCCGCTGGAACGCACCCGCGGATCCGTGCGCGGAAACTCCGCCCGCAGCAGGCCGGACTCGATGGACGTGAGAAGTTTCACGAGGTCGCGCGCATAGGCCGGGCTTAGTCCCATCCCCGTCATCGCCTCAATGGCCGCCGCCGGTGGCACGGCGACATGGGCGACCGGACGCCCCAGACCCTCACCCAGCGCGGTGGCAATCTCGCCAAAGGTATGGTCGCGCGTCCCCTGAAACTCGATGACGGAGCGCCCCGACCAGGTCGGTGATTCCAGCAGGTCGCGGGCGATGGCCGCGATATCCCGGGTCGCCACAAACGCGTAGCGCGATTCAGCGGACACCGGCAGGAACACCTGGCCGGACTGCGTGATGGACCCGACCGACATCAGGTAGTTTTCCAGAAAAAATCCATTGCGCAGATGAATCACATGCGGCGCCGCTTCCCGGATGATTGTCTCCACGAAATGCTGGCCGCGAATCAAACCGGTCTCCTCCCGGTCGAGGTGCGCTCCCAGCGTGGAGATATGCACGATCCGACCGACCTTGTTCAACTTCGCCGCATCGCGGGCCACTTCGGCGAGTTGCCGATATTCCGCGATCATGTCGGGCGAACCAAAATTGGGCGGGGGCAGGAAGAACAGGGTGTCGGCACCCGCGAGTGCGCGGCCCATGAATACAGGGTCGAGCATGTCGCCCTCGAGCACCGTGGCGCCGCGGGCCGCTTCGCCCTGAAATTTGGCTGCGCTGCGCGTGATGAGCACGACATCGTTCTGCCGGTAATCGAGGAGGGTGGTGAGGTGGCGGCCGATCTGGCCGGAGCTGCCGGTAATGACAATTTTCATGATGATGGATGGAGAGAAGTGGATTGAGGCGGGGCGGGTTCAGCGGCGCGGCTGGTTGAAAAGGTAGCGGGCGATCAGCCAGCGATCATGCTGGCGGCGGAGGATGAAGAGTTCCCGGTTCTCCTCGGCTTGGGTCTGGCCGTTGGCGAGGACGGTCACCTGGCCGCGGGAAGTCGTGCGGGCGAACGCGATATCCCCATGGATCTCCAACTCGTCGATGGTGAAGACCACCTGGAGTTTGATGGTGGCGAAGACCGCCGCATAGGCGGACCGCAGTTCCGTCGCCCCTGTGGCCGTAGGGGCGCCCGACGGCATGAAAATGCCGTCCGCCGTGTAGAGTCCGACGATGGCGGCCGTGCCCCCCGCATTGAGTTCCTTTTCGTATTGCCGCAGCAGCGCGGTGGCTTCGGCGCGGTCATCGGCCAAAGCAGGTCCGCCGCTGAGCGCAAAGGCTGTAAGGGTGAGCAAGGCTGAAGCACGACCCGGGCCGGCGGAGGGAGCGGACGGGGCAGAGAACCATTGGGTGAGGGAGTTGAATAAGTTCATGGACACAGAATACCTGCGTGCGCGGATTTTGCCCAATGCTTGTTGGTTTGCTTAGCGATGCCTTTGCGGCATGGATGAACCGCGTGGAACTTCGCCAGCTACGCTACTTTGCCGCGACCGCCGAGCTGTTGAACTTCACCCGCGCGGCCGAGCGGCTCCGGGTGGCGCAGCCCGCGCTCAGCCGGCAGATCCGCAGCTTGGAGCACGAGCTGGGCGTCTCCTTGCTGGAGCGGGATTCACGCCGCGTAGCGCTCACGCCGGCGGGACATCTTTTCCTGGAGGACATCCGGGAAATCCTGGAACAGCTCGACGGTGCCGAGACCCGCATCAAGCGCTTCAAGCGCGAGGCCCGCCAAATCTTGAAGCTGGGCTTTGCGCCTTCTCTGGTCGGTGACCGGATTCCGGCGATCATCCAAGGCCTGAACGCCACCCGGCCGGACTTGGAAATCGCCCTGCATGATCTCTCCAATGAGGACATGCTCACCGGCGTCCGTGATCGAGAACTGGATGCAGCGCTGCTGCCAGAGCCGGCCGTGCCGCGCAGCGAGTTCTTTGCGGTCTGCCCCCTGCATAAGATTCATCATGCGGTCGTCTTCCGGCAAGGACATAGGCTGTCCGCGCTGAAACGCGTGCCGGTGGCGGAACTCAGCAGGGAAAATCTCATCGCCTTCGACCGGCGCCATTATCCGGATTACTGGAAATTGCTCCGGGAAATCTATGGTGCGGCCAGTTTGCCGTTGATTGTGAGCGCCGAAGTGGACGGGGGTGGCTCGCTGCTCGCCTCGGTGCAGGCGGGACAGGGCGTGGCCATCGTCGCCTCCACCCTGCGGCTGACCGCTCCCGCTGCGGTGGAATTCAGGCCCTTGCATCCACCCTCCGCCACCTTCCGTCTGGCCCTGCTCCACCATCGCGATCTTCCCGTCCGCACCATGACCGCTTTGCGCAAAGCCTGTCAGCAGGCCTGTGTCGATTGATCCCGCTGGCGCCCATCAGGAGAGGTCGCGCCACGCGCCCCGACCTCAAGCTCGCCGTATCGGGTGCCGGTCGCCCGCTTGGCCGCCGCCCCCAGGCCGCGATTGCGGACCTGAAAAAGTAATCCGGTAGGAGCGGTTGCCCTCAACCGCCCTTTTCCACTCCCAGCCCCGGCCCGCATGGTCCGGGGTTTTTTGTCCGGTGGCGGAAGCCACCGGACAAGCCCGCAGGACGTTGGCGGATCAGCTGATCTCTGTCATCTGTCCTTCGCCAGATCGCACACAAAGACCTCCGCGTGGATTTGTGTCGCCGCACATTGCAGGAGCTCACTCCAGCTTTCCGCTGCGGGCTTGGGCTCGTCGGACACCTCAATGAGGGCGATGACGGCGTGCGGGGCCGGGCCGCCCAGGTGGCCCGCGCCGTTCTTCCAGCGTTGAAACTCCGGCGGACAGGGCTGGTGCCCGTGGATCGCCATGATGATCACCTCCGCATCCGCGAGGTCCCGTTCGGCCTCGGCCGAAAACTCCGGCTCGAGGGCCAGGTCAATGCGCCACAGCCGGAAGTCAGGCGAGTATTCCCCTGCCAGATCCCGGGTGAGGTGCAGATACGTGGTCACCGCCTTTTTCACATAGGCCAGCCGTTCGTAGAGGATGACGACGTTGAGCATCTCGACCGCCGGGCGGCAAGGCAGGCAGGAATCGAGGTTGTAACGGGCAAAAGGCACGGCGTGAAATCTACCGGGAAGGGTTAAGCTATATTTTTAGCAGCAACGTTTCCACCCCTCTATGGGGTGAGCACCTACCGCAGTCTGGCCCGGCTGGCTGGCCTCGCCGTATCTCAGCCACGCAGAGCGCAGCCGGGGCAATATTTGCGCTGCTTTGGGCAAAATCAGCCGTGTTGGGATTTTATGATAGGAGCATGATGATCGAATGACACCGATCCGTGACCGCACGGCCTGGCGGCAGGGTGGCGATGCTGTTTGCCTCCAGCCTACCCCTGCTGTGCCCCGGACCTGGCGGCTGGTATTGCTCGGCCCCACCGGGATTGGCAAAGGCATCCAGGCCGAACTCCTGTCCCGCGCCCTCGGCGCCTGCCCGCTCTTGACCGGTGATGTGTTTCGCGCCGCCAAGGGCCTGCCTATCCCCATCGGCGCCACCGGGCCAGCCCGACGAGATTTTCGCCCGCATCCTCGACGCCCTGGCCGTGCTCGTGCTGCGATCCTGAACCGCCCTGCTTGATGTCCCCGCCCGGCTTTTACTCTGAGGCTGAACAGCCAGGTCGCCCCGCGCCTGGAGTTGCTCCCCTTGCCGCCCCCATGAACATCGCCTTGATCGGACCCTCCGGCGTGGGCAAAGGCACCCACGCCGCCAGCCTCTGCGCGCGTTTTGCTCTCCGCCATGTCGCCACCGGCGATTTGTTCCGCCATCATCTGCAGACCCGCAGCGCCCTTGGCCTGCTGGCCCGCAAATATATGGATCAGGGCGAACTCGTGCCCGACGAGGTCGTGGACGCGATCATGGAGGAATGGTGTGCGCAGCGCGCTCCCGACGAAGGCGTGTTATTTGACGGCTTTCCCCGCACCGCCTACCAGGCGCAATTCCTCGACGACCTGCTTCAAAAACTGCACCGCCCGCTTGATGCGGTGATCTGCCTGCGGTTGCCCGACCCCGCGATAGTCGAGCGCCTCGCGGGCCGTCTCATCTGCCGCAACTGCCAGGCGTCTTATCACCGGACGCTGCATCCGGCCCGCTTGGAGGGATTTTGCGACGCCTGCCGGGGTGAACTTTGCCAGCGGCCGGATGATTCCACCCGGCTCGTGCTGGCGCGGTTGCGGGTCTATCACCGCATGACCGGCCCCGTGCTGGAGCACTACGCCGCAACCGGCCGGCTCGCCATCATCAGCGGAGAGGGCTCGATCATCGAGGTCCGGGCCCGGCTGCTGGCTTTTGTCACGGCGATTCCGCAAGGCTCCGCCAATTTTGCGACGCGCGAGGAAGCCGCCCGCCTGGCCGCCGTCGAAAGCGCCGCCTTGTCCGCGGCGCAACTGTCGCGCATCAGTCCCGATCTGGTCCTCCTGGGCGGCCCGGGCTCCGGCAAGGGCACCCAGGCCGAGAAATTGTGCGCCGAACTCCGCCTGCCCCACATCGCTACCGGCGATCTGTTCCGTGATAATCTCCGGCAGGCCACCGAGCTGGGCCAGCTGGCCCAGACTTATATGAACCGCGGCGAACTCGTGCCTGACGACGTCACCGAGGCGATGGTCGAGGAGCGCCTGGCGCGGCCGGACACGCACGGCGGCTTCATCCTCGACGGTTTCCCGCGCACGCTGCCCCAGGCCGGGGCGTTGACGGACATGATGGCCCGGCTCTCACGCCGGATCGCCGCCGTGCTCTACATCAAGGTGGCGGATGAGGCGCTGGTCGGCCGCCTGTCGGGTCGCATGATCTGCCGGGCCTGCCAGGCTCCCTACCACCGGCAGTTCAAGCCCCCGCGCCAGACCGGCATTTGCGATTCCTGTCGCGGGGAACTTTACCAACGGGCCGACGACAATCCGACGACGGTGCGGGCCCGGCTGGTGACCTTTCACGCCCAGACCGAGCCGCTCATCGCCTATTACCGGCAGGCCGGCCTGCTGCACGAAATCGACGGCGAAGGCCCGCTGGCCGAGGTCAACGCTCGCAGTCTGGGCGCCCTTGGCCCCAAAGTAGCGGCGACAACCCTGTCGGCGCCCGCCACCTGAACCCCAAACCCAGCCCCATGCTCACCGCCGCAGAAACCGGTCACACCCTGACGCAAAAAAGATTCGACACGGCGCTGCCGAAGCTGCGCACCAGCCTGCTGCACGCGCATTTCGCCCTGCGCAACCGGAAATTTCCTGTCATCATCATCGTCTCCGGCGCGGATGGCGCCGGCAAGGGCGAGCTGGTGCACCGCCTCAACGAGTGGCTCGACCCGCGCGGCGTCACGACGCACGCCTTTTGGGATTCAAGCGACGAGGAATGCGAGCGCCCGACCTACTGGCGGTTCTGGCGCGCGATGCCCGGCCACGGCCGCATCGGGATCTTGTTCGGCTCGTGGTATACGGAACCCATCATTCGCCGCGTCTACGACAAGATCAAGGGCCACCGGTTCGAGGCCGCGCTCAACCGGATCGTCGCCTTTGAAAACATGCTCGCGGCGGACGGAGCCGTGATCATCAAGCTCTGGCTGCACCTACCGAAAGCGGCCCAGAAAAAGCGGCTCAAGAAACTCGAGCAGGCCGGCCGCCTCGCCCCCGACGACAGGAAGCACTACAAGCTCTACGACCGGTTCACCAAGGTGTCCGAGCGCGCCTTGAGCCACACCCACAGCGCCGCCGCGCCCTGGCATGTGATTGAGGCCACCGACCGCCGCCACCGGGAGCTCACGGTGGGTAAAATCCTGCTCGCCGAACTCTCCCGCCGGTTGAAGCAAAAGGCATCGGCCGCCCCGTTCACGCTTCCCGCCCCCGCCCGGCCACCCCAGAAAATGGCCGGCTCCTGGCTCGCGACGGTCAATCTGCGGCAGAAACTGACCGACACCGCCTATGCCAAGGCCCTCGATTCCGCCCAGACGAAATTGAGCAAGCTCGCTTGGGCGGCGCACGAAAAAAAGCGCTCGATGGTGCTCGTGTTCGAAGGCTGGGACGCGGCCGGCAAGGGCAGCGCCATCCGGCGGGTCACCGCGGCGATGGATCCGCGGCTCTACCGGGTCGTCGGCATCGCCGCGCCGACCGACGAGGAACGGGTGCAGCATTACCTTTGGCGCTTCTGGCGGCACCTGCCGCGCGCCGGCGTTTCCACCCTGTTTGACCGCTCGTGGTATG
>JANNDM010000015.1:0-6631 GCA_031387725.1 Verrucomicrobiota bacterium
CTCCTGCTGGCGGGTCTTCTTCATCTTCTCGATGAACTGCGAACTTTGCAGGGCGACGGAGGCCTGGGTGGCCATCGCCTCCAGCACGTCGAGGTCCTCTTTGTTGAAGCGGCCCTCGCGCTTGTTCAGGGTCTGCACGACACCAATGGTCTCGCCGCGCGCGGTTTTGATCGGTGCGCAGAGGATGGACCTGGTGATGAAGCCCGTCTTGCGGTCGATCTCGTCGTTGAATCGCTCGTCCTTGTAGGGATCGTGGATGATCAGGCCCTGGCCGGTCTGGAAGACGATGCCGGCAATGCCCGTGTTGTTGAGCAGACGGATCTCGCGGTTGAAGGTGCCTTGCGCCGCGCGGGAATAAAGCTCGTTCGAGGCGGCGTCATTCAGAAACAGGGTGCCGCGCTCGGCGTTGGTCTCGTTGGCGGTGAGTTCGACCAGCGTGGCAAGCAGGTCGTCAAGGCTGTCGATGGTGGCGACGCGCTGCGTTAGTCGGATCAGCATCTCCGTCCGGCGCAGGCGGGCGCGGAGGGAAGCGATGCTCTCTCGGACCGGAGCTCCGCTGGCGACACGTGCGGTGGAACGCTTGGATTTAGCGGCCATGGGGTTTCTCCAATTGCTCGCGCAGGCTGGCGACCGTGCCCCGCAGCTGGCGCAGTTCGTCCTGGCTGGCCCGGGTTTGCTTCTCCAACTGGTCGGCGTGTTCGTGGCGCATACGTTCCATTTCGTCTCTAAGCTTCTGGATGGTGCCCTGCAATTGGCGGGCATCGTCATGCCCGGCGGCGACGGCGGCCTGCACCGACTCCCCTTTGTTCGTCTCGAGGGCCTGCAGCTCATCCCGGAGCGAAGCCACCGTGGTGCGGAGCTGGCGGGCCTCATCCTGCGCTACCGCCACGGCGGATTGGACGGCATCGTCCCGCGAGGCCTGCACGCGCTCCAGTTCCGCGCGGAGTGCCTGGATGGTGCTGTGCAGGTGCCGGAGCTCGCGCTGGGCGAGCAGCAACTCGGGGTTGCCCGCCTCTTCAATGACCGGTTTTGCTTGTGCCAGCACTTTGTCCACAGGGGGAACAGTTTCCGGCCTGCGCCGGTGGCGGCAAGCCGAGAATCGTGGGGAAGGTAGGGCGAGTCGTCCCCGACGAGCCGCGGCTCATCCAGAGGATTCGCCCTACCGCTCAAGCCCTACAGCAGGTCCGCGGCAAGTTCGGCGAGCTTCGAGCGCTCTCCCTTGGACAGCTTGACGTGCGCGGCCAGGGCGTGGCCCTTCATCCGATTGTGGCAGTAAACCAAGCCGTTGCTGCGCGAGTCCACATAGGGATTGTCGATCTGGGCCGGATCGCCGATGAGCACCAGCTTCGAGCTTTCCGCGATGCGGGTGATGACCGTCTTCACCTCGTGCGGGGTCAACTGCTGCGCCTCATCGAGGATGAAAAAGCGGCGGGCGATCGAGCGGCCCCGGATGAAGCACAGCGCCTCGATCTCCACGACGCCGCTGTTGATCAGACGCTCGTAGGGTTTGACCAACGGAGCGCCACCGTGATGGTGGCCATTGTGGACCGGCTGGGGTGACGTCATGAGCGACATCGCGTCGTCGCGTTTCTTCTTCTTGCCGGTCTTCTTGCTGGCGAATTGCGGCTCCTTCTGGGGCTTCGAGGGCATGAGCACCTCCAACGCGTCGTGGTAAGGCTGTAGCCAGGGTTTCATCTTTTCCTCGAGTGTGCCGGGAAGGAAACCAATGTCTTTGCCGAGCGCGATGACCGGCCGGGAGATCGAAAGGCCGTCGTAGCGGGAACTTTCATCGGTGGTCTGGAAGAGCGCGCAGGCGGTGGAGAGGAGCGTCTTGCCCGTGCCGGCTTTGCCGAAGCAGGTGACGAGCGCGATGCTGTCGTCCATCAGCGCGTCGACAAAAAACTGCTGTTCGAGATTGCGGGGGCGGATGGGGATGCCACCGGGAGCCTTGACGAAATCCGGCAGATGCAGCCGGCGGACGACGTTCTCCCCATAATAGCGGCCGGGCATCGTCTTGCCCTCGGGGGTCATCAGCAGCACGTATTCATTGAGGTAGAGGGGAGCGGCGATGTCCTCCGCCAGCTCGAACTGGCCCTCGGAACAGAAGCGCTGCATCTCGTAGACATCGAGCGGGACGGTGCGGTAACCGTCGTCATCGGCGGTGGCCTCCGGAACTTTGTCGTTCAGGTAGTCCTCGGCTTCCAGGCCGACCGCGCGGGCCTTGAGCTGCACATTGACGTCCTTGGTGACGAGGATGGTGGGAGGCGGGTTGGTCTCCTGAATGAAGAGGGCGCTCGCGATGATGCGGTTGTCCTTCTTGGTGAAATCCGTGAGCACGGCGCGCAACCGCTGCATGGCCGGCGACGACCAGTTGTTCTCCACCAGATAGCGGTTGATGATGACCGAGAGCGTGCCCCCGCTGGGCAGCTTGACGCCCTCGTGCATCGAACGCGAGTCCGGCAGCAGCTCCTGCAGGATGCGGTGCACGCGGCGGGCATTGCGGCCTCGCTCCGTGGACTGCTCGCTCTTGATCGCATCGAGCTCCTCAAGAACCTCGACGGGAATCGCCAGGTTGTTGTCCTCGAATTTGTAGATCGACTGGGGGTCGTGCAGCAACACGTTCGTATCCAAAACGTAGGTCTTGACCCTAACCTCTACGTAATGCTGCGGTGAATTTTGAACCGAGCTAATGGTGTTTTCCATCGAGTGGATAACTTGTGAACAACACATGCATCCACTTGGCGGGTTTGTAAATACAGTAATTGCAAAAATGTGAAAACATCAGGTGACGGAAAACAACCTCAGGAAACGGGCCCCACCGGCCTCTTGGGCTTTGGCGTTGGCCCCCACAGCCGAATGATGTGCTCGGCCAGATTGAGCAGGCTCACCCGGCGCAGGCCACCGGCCCCCATTTCCCGCAAGGCCGGCACATGCTCGCAGCGTTCGACCAGGTGCTCCCACAGTTCGCGCTCCAGCGTGCGCGCCGCCGCCCCGGGCTGGCCGGTGGTGCGCGTGAGGTCCGCAACCTTTGTCTGCCAGTGCCGGCGCTCATCGGGTTGCTTTTCCCAATAGGCGAAGAGGCTTTGCTCGTAGCGATTGAGGCTCATGGGGGGCTGTTTTTACAGTCTGAAGGTGACATTGCATTTGAACATTCGCCTGCTATGTCTGTCATGCACACTTCAACCTGACACACCTATGTTGCAAAAGCTTAAAGAACAACTCCCCGCCGTAATCCTGACTGCCGCCCTAATTTTAGGCATCAGCTTCTGGTTAAACCAAAAGTCCGCCGCCGAGGCCGCCGCCAAACAGCAGGCCGAGATCGCCCAGCTGCGTGAGCAGACCAACGCCGAGATGAAGGCCAATGCGGAGGAAACCCGCCGCCACATCGAATCCGTCAACCAGCTGCTCAAGGACGCCATCTCCAAGCGCGCCGCCGACGTGTTCATGACCGACGAAGAGGTGGCCAAACTCAATGAGCAGAAGGTCAACCAGCTCGCCGAAGCCATTGCCGCCAAGGTCATGCCCTACGGCACCAACATCCCCAAGACCCCCGAGGAAGCTGAAAAGCTGCAGAACGAGCAGGTCGACAAGGTTTCCAGCCGCATGGCCGAGAAAATCTCCCCCATACTTTCCGAGATGTCGAAGGACCAGCACCTCACCCGCGAATCCATCACTGCTTACAGCCAGCGCATCTCCGACCAGATCAGCGGCGTGCTGACCTCCGAGATGTCCCGCAACCAGCAACTCAACACCCAGCTCCTCTCGTCGCAAGCCGTCGCGCAGGACTCGATGAAACTCTCCCACGAGATCACCGCGCTCTACCTGAGCAGCTTCAAGGACCAGGGCCTGCTCACCCGGCTGCTCACCCTCCCCGCCAACGTCGTGCGCGACGCCGCCAGCATGAGCATCGTGAACAGTTCCGACCGCAAGAAGATCGAGGAGCGCCTCGTGAGTCAGATGAACGAACTCGACAAGCGGCTCGCCGAGGTCCAGGCCGCCGCGCCCAAGAAGTAACACCGGCAGTCCTCCTGCCCCTCAAAGCCGCGCTCGCTGCGCGGCTTTTTCATGGCCCTATTCAACCGCGCATGACCCCCCTCGCCCTTGCCCCGGAAACCGCCCGCCGTTTCATGCGCCGCGCCCTTTTGCTCGATAGTCCGGCCCCGGACATCGGCACCGCCCTCGCCCACCACGGCTACATCCAGATCGACCCGATCAATGTGACCGGCCGGATGCACGACCTCATCCTCCGCAATCGCGTGCGCGGGTATCGTGAAGGCGGCCTGATGCGATACCTGCATGGCGAAAGCACGACCCTGACCGCGTCGCAGCGCACCGCCTTCGAACACCACATCCCCTCCGCCGGCATCCTGGTCGCCTTCCCGCTCGACGCCTGGCCGCATCTGCAAGCGACCATGCGGGCCAACCAACACCGCACGAGTTCCTGGTCCGGCCGCCTCTCCCCTCGCCAAAAGGAACTGGTGCCGCACCTGCTGGCCGGGATCAAGGAGCGTGGCCCGCTTTGCTCGGAGGATTTTGCCAACACCGGCCGGGCGCGTTCCTTCTGGGGTGCGTCCACCCAGGCCAAGACCACCCTCCAGAAACTATTCTCCCACGGCCGCCTGCTCATCGCGCGCCGCGGCGACGGCAATCGTCGCTACTACGATCTCCCTGAGCGCGTCTTGCCAACCCCTGTCCTGACCCTGCCTGAACCGAGAAAAACAGAATCCGCCCGATGGGAGGCGCTGCTCAAGCTCCGCCAACGGCGGCTGGTGCTGTTGAAGAAAAAGGAGCTGCCGCTGTTGGAAGATCTCGTCCAACCCGTCAAAGTCGACGGCCTGCCCCTCCTCCACTGCCTCCGGGTCGATCTGCCGCTGCTGGAAGCCGGCCCCCCCGAGTCAGCATCATCGCAGCACCTGCTCGCTCCGCTTGACCCGCTCATCTACGACCGTCGCGTTACCGCCGCGCTCTGGGATTTCGACTACACGTGGGAGGTCTATGTTCCGCCCGCCAGACGAAAGCGCGGTTATTACGCCCTGCCCGTGCTCGCCGGGCTCGAGATCGTGGGCCACGTGGATCCGAAAGCTGATCGGGAGAAGGGCAAACTCCGCCTCATGTCCCGCCGCGTCCGCCGCGGTCACATAGTCACCGGTGCCCTGGACCAGCTCGCCCGGTTTCTCGGCCTGCGCCGTTAGCCTGCGCCGGACATCACTCACGGCATCGTCATCAGCGCCGCGAAGGTTTCCATTCCTTCCCAGAGGTAACGGATGAGCATGTTCTCATTCTCGGCGTGCTGGTTGTTGTCGTAGTTCACCGCCGGAACGCTGATCACCTTGGCCCCGAGCTTTTCCTCGATTACGCTCAGCGGCAGGCTACCGCCGGCGGTGGGCTGCTTCACCACCGGCTCGGGTGTGGTCGACTGCACGGCGGTGATCACCGCCTGCGCGAGAGGCAGGTTCATCAGTGTGCGCTGGGCGTTATACCCCGTGCCCACCTCCACCTTGATGAGTTTCTCGTAGCGGGCGCGCTCTTCGTCGGTCGGCTCATGGTCGATGACGTGCCAGCCTTGATCCTGGATGTGCGCGACGACCCGCTCCGTCTGTTTCCGCCAGTCGATGCCGAGCACCAGCCGCAGGTCGAGCGTGGCTCGTGCGACCGCGGGGATCACGTTGGTGGCGGTTTTGCCGGTATTGGCGGCAGTGACACCGTTGAGATTGAGCCCGGGCAACTCGAAGCCTTCGAGCAGCGAACGGCCGGGGTGCTCGGGCTGCTTCAGACCGAGATCCTTGAGCAGCACGGCGTCGCTGGCGGACGCGTCCTTGATCGCGATCCGCTCGCTCTCGGAAAACATCACATAATCGTCGTAGAAGTCCTTGATGAGCACGTGGCCCTTGTCGTCCTTCATGCTCGCGAGCAAAGCGACGAGCCGGTCGGTGGGATTAGGCGCCCAGTTGCCGTAGTTGCCGCTGTGCAGGGGGCGCTTCGCCCCGTAGGCGGTCAGATCCATGTTCACGTCGCCGCGCACGCCAAATACGACGGACTTCCCGCCCGACACCGGACGCGGCCCGTCGCAGATGATCCACAGGTCGCTCTGCAGTTTGGCCCGGTGGAGTTCCAGCAGCTCGCCCAGGTGGGGCGAACCCATTTCCTCCTCCCCCTCGAAGAAAAACTTCACGTTCACCGTCGGACGCCCGCCGGTCTTCACCAAGGCGTCGTAGCCGTTGAGGATGGAGAACACCCCGGCTTTGTCGTCGGCGCTGGCGCGGCCGTTGAGCCGCCACTCCGGATTGATGGCGTCGCCGGGCTTCCAATCGGTGATGATCTTGCCGCCGCGCGCCACCGGTGCCGTCAGGAACACCGGCTTCCACGGGTCAAGCCCCTGCGCCCACTCCTTCGGGTTGACCGGCTGGCCGTCGTAGTGCGCGTAGAAAACGATGGTGCGCGTCGCACGGGGAGTCCTGACTTCCGCGAAAACGGCAGGGTTGGCCGCGGCGGTCCGGCCCTCCAATAATTCCGCCGCGATGCCGCGCCGCTGCATCATGGCGACGATGAACTCCGCATTCCGGCGGATGTTCGGCTGATCGGTTCCGACATTGGGGAGACTGACCAGTTCGCGATACTCGGCCATCAGCGC
>JANNDM010000037.1:0-3081 GCA_031387725.1 Verrucomicrobiota bacterium
TTTTACCTGCCCAACGGCTCATCCACCCAGAAACACGGCGTCACGCCTGACATCACCCTCCCCTCCATCGACGACTTTCTGCCCATCGGCGAATCCGACCTGCCCCACGCGCTCATCTGGGACGAGATCAAGTCGGTGCCCTTCGAAGGCAAGGCGCTCGCCAAAACTTTCGTGCAACCCCTGCTCGCGGCCAGCCGCGAACGGCAGCACACCCTCGAGGAATTCGCCTACCTGAACAAGAACATCGACTGGTTCAAGGAGCGTCAGGAGCAGAAGAATGTTTCCCTCAACCTCAGCCAGCGGCAAGTGCTCAAACAGACCGATGGTGATTTCAAGAAGATCATGGATGCCGAGCGCGAGCGGCTCGCCAAAGCCAATTATGGCAGCCGGGAAATCAAACTTGATTCCGTGATCAAGACCGCGGGCGCCGCCCCCAAGGAACCAACCGCCGTGGTCGACGAGGGCGACACCGATGCCCTCGATGCGGACACCAAAGCCAAGCTCGATGTCCATTTGCGTGAGACCTTGCGCGTGGTTTCTGATGCCCTCCGGTTGAATCTCGATCCCCAATACTGGGCGGACGGCCGCGCTCCCATCACCGCGGATTTACACAAAGGCTAGCAGGTAGCGTTCCCGGCCGGTGAGGTCGCGCAGCGACTCGCATCGCGCGTAACCGGCTTTGGCCGTCAGTGCCAGCAAGACGTGATGTTGCGCTATGCCCGTTTCGCACGCCAGCAAACCGTTCACGGCCAAATACTGCCGGGCGGTTTCGATGATAAGCTCCAGTGCGGCGACGCCTTTGCTCCCGGCCGCTAAGGCCAGGTGCGGCTCGAAGTCCTTCACCTCGGGTGGGGTTTCCGCCGTTTCAGCATCTGAAAGATAAGGAGGATTCGCGACGATGAGATGATATTTTTCACCCGGTGTCAGGGCGGAAAACCAGTCCGACTGCAAAAATTTCACGCGCCCGGCCAGGCCACAGGCCTCGGCATTTTCCCGCGCGAGAGTCAGCGCCTCTTCGCTTTTGTCCAAGGCCGTCACCGCTGCTTCCGGGTAGCTTTTGGCCAAGGCCAGCGCAATGGCCCCACTGCCCGTGCCGAGATCGAGAATGGTGGCCGGGGGCAACCCTTGGTGGGTGAGCAACTCGATCAGCCGTTCCGTCTCGGGCCGGGGAATAAGCGCGCGTCGATCGACCTTCAGTTTCAGGCCGGCGAATTCCGTTTCGCCGATGATGTATTGCAACGGTTCGCGGTTGCCCCGGCGCTTCACCAGCGGCCGGATCTTCTCCAGCTCCGGCTCGGTCAGCGGGCGCTCGAACTGCAGGTAAAGTTGCATGCGTTTCAGGCCGAGTGCCTGTCCGATCAGAAGCTCCGCGTTCAGGCGCGGTGACTCTACGCCGCGTTGCTCAAAAAACCCGGTTGTCCGCTTGATGATCTCGAGCACACTGTGCATCTCAGTCGTCCTCGGTCTCGCGGGCGCGGGCCGGCAAGGGGCCGCCGGTCAGCGCCGCCAGTTTCTCTTCAAAATCCGCCCGCTGCAGCGCCCCGATGATGGGGTCGAACTGCCCCTCCATGATGGCCGGCAGGCTGTAGAGCGTCAGCCCGATGCGGTGGTCGGTCATGCGGTTTTGCGGGAAGTTGTAGGTGCGGATGCGCTCGCTGCGCCCGCCCGTGCCAATCTGCCCGCGTCGCTGGGCGGCGTATTTCGCCTGCTCCTCGTCCTCCTTCAGCTTGAGCAGGCGCGATCGCAGCACGGCCATGGCGCGGGCCTTGTTCTTGATCTGGGAGCGGTCATCCGCGCAGTAAACCATCAGGCCGCTCGGACGATGGACGAGCCGCACGGCGGAGTCGGTGGTGTTCACGCCCTGCCCCCCCGGCCCGCTGGCGCGCATCACCGTGACATCGAGATCCTGCGGATCGATCTGCACGTCGACTTCCTCCGCCTCGGGCAGCACGGCGACCGTCACCGTCGAGGTATGGATCCGGCCATTGGCCTCGGTGACCGGGATGCGCTGCACCCGGTGCACCCCGCTCTCATATTTCAACTGCTTGTAAACTTCCTGTCCCGTGATGAGGAAGATGACTTCCTTAAATCCACCCCGGTCCGAGGCACTGGAGCTCATGGACTGGATTTTCCAACCGCGGTCCTCGGCATAGCGGGTGTAGGCCCGGTAAAGCTCGGCGGCGAACAGGCTGGCTTCGTCTCCGCCGGTGCCGGCCCGAATCTCGAACACCGTGTTGCGTGAATCCGAGGGCTCCGGCGGAATCATGGCCAGCAGCACCGCCTGCTTCAGGCGCTCGTGCCTAGCCTGGAGCTCCGGTATTTCCTGCTGGGCGATCGCCCGTATTTCCGCGTCGGCGGTCGGATCCTTGAGCATGACCGTGTGCTCGGCGAGTTCCCGTTCCACCCGCGTATAGTCGGCCTGGGTTTCCACCAACCGGCGAAGCGCCTGCTGCTCGCGCGAAACCTCGGTGGCTTTGCGCGGATTGGCATAGAACGATGGCGCCGCCATCTGCGCGTCGAGTTCGTCGAGGCGGCGCTGAAAGAGGGTGATGTCGGGCAAGTGATCCATGCAGTAAGAGCGGGCGGAAATTGTGAATTGCTTCAGCCGCAGCACGCGGCTTTATCAAGGCCAAACCAACGGCAGCACCTGCCGTCTAGTAGAACTTTTCCGCGATGGCTTCCACACTCTTCACTCAGAACATCATCGCCTGTGTCTGGGATTTTGACAAGACATTGATTCCGGACTACATGCAGGCGCCGCTGTTCCGGCGCTTTGGGGTGGACGAAGCGACCTTCTGGGCCGAGACCAACGCGCTGGCGGAGAACTACCGGAAGCGCGGCTACCGCATCGCCCCGGAGATCAGTTACCTCAATCATCTGCTGACCTACGTCCTCGCCGGCAAGATGCCCCAGCTCAGCAACAAGGTGCTGCGCGAATGCGGCGCGGAGATCAAATTCTACCCCGGCCTGCCGAAATTCTTCGCAGCCTCCCGCGCCTGGGTCCAGGCCAAGCCCGAATACCAAAAGCACGAAATCGTGCTCGAGCATTACGTCGTCAGCACCGGCCTCGCCGAGATGATC
>JANNDM010000089.1:0-10553 GCA_031387725.1 Verrucomicrobiota bacterium
GGGCCAGCCCGTCGGCGAAGTTTTTCGCGTAAGCCGGTAGCATCGTCATGACCGCGCCGAAGTCGCTGCCATGGGCAATGAGCTTGCCGCCCTTTCGGGCGATGCGGGCGATCTGCTCGACGTTTCCGCCGGGCCGGCCCCAGGCGATGCGGTGCCGGGCCGCGGCGGCGGCCACGTCATCCTCGGCCGCTGTCATTTGCGGATGGTTCCAGTCCGCCGGGCAGCCCAGGCGCAGCGCCAGGTCGCCGGGGCCGAGGAAGAGCCCGTCCACTCCCGGGGTGCCGGCGATCGCGTCTAGATTGGAGAGCGCTTCCGGCGTCTCGATCTGGACGATGAGGAAGGTCTCGGCATTGGCGTCGGCGGGGTATTTGTCGCCGGCGCCGAGGTAGAAGTTGTTGTCGAGGCTGGCGCCGTCGAGGCCGCGCTGGCCGAGTGGGGGAAACTTCACCGCGGCGGCCAGGTGGGCGGCATCCTCGGGGGTGTTGACCAGCGGGATCATGAAGGCGGTCACGCCGTCCTCGAGGAGATGGTAGAGTTCGTTGGCGTTGCGACTGCCGGTGCGGACGAGGCAGTCAATGTTGGCAAGGTGGTGGAGCGCGACCATGCGCTGGATTTCGCGGCGGTCCCAGGTGTTGTGCTCGGCATCGAGCCAGAGGGCGTCGAAACCGGCCTTGGCCGCGTGGGCCGGCATCATCGCGGTGGGGTAGTAGAGGGCGGCAATCCGGGCGGCGAGGCCCTGCCGCAGGCGGGAACGGATGAGTGAAGTGCGCATGGGTTTGTTAAGGGTGTCCCCGGATCAGCCGGAGCAAGGGAATGGGTGCAGGCCGACGGGCATCAGCTTCAGGCTGATGCCATGGTTGGGCAATGCAGGAACGGGGGAGGCCCCTGGTAAGATTTAATTGCCAGTGGCCCGGGACCGGGAGGGGAGGGGACGGCCGGTCAGCAAATGTTACCATGAGATAATTTTTGCCGACCAAACCATCCCAGGGTCAGCATCGTCCCCAGCGCCCCCCTGATTGCCAACCCCGCCCGTCCATGCCCAGCCGCCCGCAAATCGTAAACGTAGACTGCAATTTCACGTATGATCTGGAGCGTCAGCGGATCGTGGCCTCCGGCGCCGATCTCATTCTGAAGAAAGCGCGCACCGAGTCCGAGATCATCGCGGCCTGCAAGGATGCGACGATGATCCTCTTTGAGAACACAGACACTCCGCTGACCGCGAAGGTCATTTCCTCCCTGCCGGCATGCCGCGCCATCATCCGCTACGGCGTCGGGGTCGATAGCATCGACGTGGCCGAGGCGACGAAGCGCGGGGTCGTGGTGGCCAACGCGGCGGACTTTTGCACGGAGGAGGTGTCAGACCACGCCACGGCGCTGATCCTGGCGGGCGCGCGCCGGATCGCCTACTTTGACCGTCGGATCCGGGCGGGCCACTGGCAAGGTTACACGCCGAACCAGCCCTTGCGTCGGGTGGGTTGCCTGACGCTGGGCTTGCTCGGCTGGGGCCGGATAGCGCAGGCCGTGGCGCGGAAGATGGCGGGATTTCGGATGCGAATCCTGGTGTCCGATCCGTATGTCACCGCCCTCGCGCCCGGTTCGCCGGCAGAGCTGGTTTCGCGGGAGGAGTTGTGCCGCGAGTCAGACCTGCTCTCGTTACACCTGCCGTTGAACGCCGAGACCAGGCACCTCATGGGCGAGCCGGCCTTCCAGTTGATGAAGCCCACCGCCTTTCTGGTGAATACGAGCCGCGGCGGAGTCGTCGACGAAGCCGCCTTGGTGCGGGTGCTGCAGGAAGGGCGCCTGGCCGGTGCGGCGCTCGATGTGTTTGAAGTGGAACCGTTGCCAGCCGCGAGTCCGCTGCGCACCCTGGAACAGGTCATCCTGACGCCGCATTATGCGGCTGCCTCACAGGACTCGATGAGGCATCTGCAGACCACGGTGGCGGACTCGGTCGAGGCTATGTTGCGAGGTTATTGGCCGCCGTTCCCGGTCAATGGCACGGTGTCGCCGCGCGCGCCCCTGCGTCCGTGGCAGGATTTTCGGCCCGGCCGGTGAGCGTTCCTCCGGCCGGTGAGGGCCGGTTCCCGGTCCGGAGGTCAGCTAATGTTACCAGAATTTCATCTTTGTCGGCGGCGAAAAGTCTGCCCCATCGTCGCTGCGGTTTAGTTCCCTTAAACCAGCAACCCCACGCAGGCTGAAACCTATCACGATTATGAAAACGAAACTGATCTTCGGAATGTGCTCACTCGCATTCCTGTTGGCGGCCCAGCAGCTCGCAGCCCAGACGGTGGCTCCAAAAGACGAATCGGCGGATCCGGAAAAAACGAAGGAAGCCGTCCTGGAGCTGTCGCCCTTCGTGGTTTCAG
This sequence comes from Verrucomicrobiota bacterium, assembly GCA_031387725.1. Classification (GTDB taxonomy): domain Bacteria; phylum Verrucomicrobiota; class Verrucomicrobiia; order Opitutales; family Opitutaceae; genus Lacunisphaera. The sequence goes on from JANNDM010000089.1 coordinate 2,367, forward strand.
GGGAAGACAATCAGGGCTACCGTTCCCAGCGAACGATGGTCGGCAGTCGCTCGGCGAAACAGTTGAGCGATATACCGGCCAGCGTCGCGCTCATCAATCTGCAGCAGATTAATGACTTTGGCGCCAAAGCCGTGATCGATGTGCTCAAATTCAGTGTCAGCGGTGTCACGCAGAATCAATCCTTCAACGATGACGTGAACATTCGCGGTTTCCGGGCCGGTGCGCCGCTGCGCAACGGCTTTGATCGCCAAACGGGAACAGGAGCTGGTGGCCCCAATAAGAGCCAGCCGCTCTATGACATCGAGCGCATCGAGATCCTGAAGGGTCCGACCGCGATGCTCAACGGTGCCAACGGTGGCATCGGTGGCAGCATCAACTACGTCACCCGGGCCGCGACTCCCACGCGGCAGGCTGAGGCGCAGATTTCGATCACGGGCCGCGGTGGTGTGCGCCTGCAGGCCAATATGTCGGGTCCGATCAAAAGCTCGGATACCCTCAAGGCCAATTACCGCTTTACCCTTGGCTATCTCAATGTCGACGAGCCGCATGGAAAGTCCCTGGAGTGGCAGGACCAGAAGTTTTTCGGTGCGGGTCTCGCATTCTACTTCGGTCAGGCCAGCAGTCTGATGGTCGATGGTTATTACTTCCAAAATGATGACTACATCTATCTGGAAGACTTCCTGGACATCACGGCTCCGACCAACCCGATCACCAATCTCCGGAACGCCAAATTCAACCGGTATTCGACCCAGCACTATTCCCCGGGCCGAAAGCAGGACGCTTTCTGGCCCTATGTGATGACGGTGGTCAACGCGGTCTTTCTCTCGAAACTGACCGATAATAGCGACTTGCGCATCGCTTATTCCTACAGTGAGAACGATGACGACCGCTTGAACAATCGCGCCATCGGGGTCAACGCGGACAACTACACGGTAACCCGTCAAGGCATTCGCAACCACAGCGGTGAAACGAACAATGCCTTTCAGATCGATTACCTCAACAGCCGGCAAACGTCTTGGGCCAAGTTCGACACGACCCTGGGGGCAGATGGCTTTATCAGCAGATATTGGGCTAATCAGGCGATTACATTCATGCCCCCGTTGGACACCCGCACGGGAACCTACCCGGACGATGCAGCTTGGTTTACCCAGTTCCCCAACGACCAGGCTTGGTTCTTCGACCCACGTCCCATTAGCTTGGGTAATCCTCCAACGCGCGACAAGGTCAACGTCACTTCGGCTTCCGTTTATATCCAGGAGAACGTCACGTTGCTGAAGGATAAACTGATCCTGGTGGGTGGCCTTCGCAAATTCATGCCTGGCGGCACAAACGAGAACCTCGTCACTAACGTGATCACGAACCGGCCTGACCAAGGCTTCAATGTGAACAAATACGGCATTGTCTACAAGGTGTTCCCCAAATTCTCGGTCTATGCCACCAAGGCCCAGAACTACTTTGTCGCCCCCCGCGGCAACATCGACAGACTCATCCAGGGCGACCGTCTGGGGCCTCCTTTCAAGGATTCGCTGGGCAAGCTCGCGGAAATCGGGGTCAAGTATGAATACAACTTCTCGGACAAGATCAGCTTCTACGGATCGGCGGCGGCCTTCAAGATGGAGCAGACCAATGTGGTGACGTTCGGCGTCCTACCAGAAGGTCCTCCCGGTTCGCAGGGTGTCATCCAGTCCGCCAAAGACTCGGCCTCAGGCTGGGAGACAGATCTTGGCATCCAGATCAAGACGGGCAGCGGGCGGGCTGACATCCTGCTGACCTATTTCTACGGCGATTCTGCAATCGCGGCTGATGAAGGCCTGGCCTATGTCCGCCAGACCCAAAACTTTGTGCCGCAGAAGTTCAGCTTCCTGGGCAAATACTCTTGGAGCAGCGGTTCGTTACGCGGCCTCCGGGCTGGCCTCGGTGTTATTATCCAGGACGACAAGCGCCAGGGTGCCTGGGTGGTAGAGACTCCCCCTCTCGCCAGCGCTTTCTTTGGCTACGCCGTGAACCAACTCTGGGACCTGCAACTCAATCTGGATAACCTGACGAACGAGCGATACATCGTCCAGGTGGCCACGCCTGGCTTGGTCGCAGGTTCCGACACGTTCGCCTCGAAGCTGACGGTCAAATACCGCTGGTAATCCGACATGTTTTTCGCCACCCGGCTGGTGCAAACCAGCCGGGTCAATCGGAACCAACGCCGCCTTCTTTGCCGCCTCAGGCGCGTGGTGGCAGGCAGCTTTCACTTTCGGGAGATTCCTTTGTCCATTTGTTTTTTCCTACTCGGCGGCGCTTATGAACGTATCGCTTGTTCCCATCCCGAGCGTGCTGCTCGGTCCCGCTACGGCTAGAATCGTATCTCCGGCGGCGGACTCAACTCCCGAGGGAGACCGCTGGCGCGCCACCTGGACAGACCTCACCGGGGTTCGTGTGCAAGCCGTGGCGCCACTGACCGCCGGGAGTTGGACGCCGCCCGTGCCGCAGCCGGAGGCAGAAACCGTCGGGGGGGCGCCGACTGAGGCAGGACCTGAAGGCTTCCTGGCATCGGCGCGGCATCGGGGTGAGCACATTGCGCTTCGTTCCGGGCGTCGTGTGCCCGGAGTGGCTCCGCAGTTTCCTGGCGCGGGGTTGGTGATTTGTCGCGCGGACGCGGCGGGTTGGACCGATCTGGCTTTCGCCGATGATCCACCAGATGGCGAAATTCTCGCGGCGGCGCTGGGCATGGCCGGGGATGACGTGCTCGCGGTCTACCTTGTGTCCGACGGGCGGGGTGGAGCGGTGTGCCGGGCTCTGCGATTTTCATTGGCCACAGTGCGCCCGGTCACCAGCCACTGGCGCCACCTGCCGGATTTCCCACTGCGGCCGGGGGTCGCCGCAGTCCTGGCGGGCGTCAACGGCGGCGCACTGATTGCCGCCGGCGGGGCAAACTTTCCCGACCTTCCCCCCTGGGAGGGAGGGGTAAAAAAAACCTACGATGAAATCTTTGCGCTGCCCGCAGGCGCGAACGCGTGGCAGCCGGCGGGCCGTTTGCCGAAACCGCGCGCCTACGCCGCGATGGTTTCCGTGCCGGAAGGGGTGTTGGCAATCGGCGGAGAGAATGCCGCTGGTTTTTTTCAGGATGCCCTGTGGTTGAACTGGGATGGTGAAAAGGTCGTGATCAAGCCGGCCCCCGCTCTCCCGATGCCCGTGGCCAGTCCGGTTGCCGCCGTGCTTGACGGCAAAGTCTATCTGGCCGGTGGCTATGCCCCGGGGCCGCCGCGGGTGAGCACGGCCAGCTTCCTTTGCCTGGATCTCGCGAATACCTCGGCCGGCTGGCAGACCCTGCCGTCCTGGCCCGGTCCCTCCCGCGCCCTGGCCGTGATGGCGGCGCTCAACGGCGCGATCTATCTGATCAGCGGACTTGAAATGTCCGCCGGGCCCGATGGGCAGCCGCAGATGAACTACCTGACGGACGCCTATCGCTATCGTCCCGGCGGGGGCTGGGAAAAACTGCCGGTTTTGCCGTGGTCGGTCATTGCCGCGCCCTCGCCGGCTCCGGTCACCAGCGCGCCGGAACGGATCTTTGTCTTCGGCGGAGTTGATGGCCGGCAGGTCGGCAAGGTGCCGCGCGACCGGCGCGTGCCGGAAGACATTCTCTACTTTGATGTGGCCCGGCACGAGTGGCTGCTGTGGGCCGAGGCTTGGCCCGAACCGGTGGTCTGCTCGCCCCCGGTGCCGTTCGGCGCGGAGTGGATTTTTGTTTCGGGGGAAATCAAAGCCGGCCATCGCACCACGGCGGTGATGGCTTGGCGGCCCCGCGCCTAGGTTTGGTTGCGCGTCAACTCGTGATCCCACCATGACCACACCGGCCCAGCCCAATCGCTCGCGGTCTCCGGCTGGATTTATGGCCGGCGCGGCGTGGACCGCCGTGGCGGTCCTGTGGCTGGCGGGCGGTTCAAATTACCTGACCCGCACGATGCTGACGACGATGCGGGGATCCGTCATTGAGGAAATCCCCATGACCGATGCGCAGTTCGGACTGCTCACCTCGGGCTTCCTCGTGTTCTATGCGGCGGCCAGTCCCTTCGGTGGATTTCTCGCGGACCGCTTCAGCCGCCGCCGCGTGGTCCTCTGGAGCATCTTTGCCTGGTCGGCGATCACCTGGATCACGGCTTACGTGCAGTCATTCGAGCACTTCCTGATCCTGCGGTGCCTGCTCGGGCTCAGCCAGGCGTTCTATATTCCTGCGGCGGTCGCGCTGATCGTCGACTATCACCGCGGCCCGACCCGGGCGCTGGCCACCGGCATCCACCTGACCGGGATGATTGTGGGGGCGGTGATCGGCGGGGTGGGCGGCTGGCTGGCGGAGAGGCACGGCTGGAGCTACGCTTATATGGCGATTGGACTCCCTAACTTGGCGCTCGGCATTTTGCTCTATTTTTTCCTGCGGGACGCCCCGCGCGAGCATCTGGATCAGGCGGCCAGCACCAGCCAGCCGCCGACGATCCGTCTGCGCGAGGCGGTGCGTAGTCTGGCCCGGCCGGGTGCATTCTACTACGTGATTGCCTGCTTGGGAGTGCAGGGCGGAGTCAGCTGGATCATCATTGCCTGGATGCCGACCTTGATGCGGGAGCAATTCAAGATGGGGCAGGGCACGGCGGGCTTTTCCACACTCGGCTTCCTCTATGTGGCGCAGGCCATCGGACTGTTGGGCGGAGGTTTCTGGTCGGACCGCCTGAGCCTCAGCAACCCGCGAGCCCGCATCATCATGCCGGCGGTGGCGATTCTGCTGACCACGCCGCTTTTTCTGCTCACCGGCTGGTTCAACCACATCGGCTTCACCCTCCTGTGTCTGGCGATGTATGGTCTGGCCATGGGTTTTCTGGGTTCGAACACGATGCCGATTGTCTGCCTCGTGGTTGACGCCCGCTATCGGGCCACCGCCATTGGGGTTCTGAACTGCTTCACGGCCATCTGCGGCAGCCTGGCTATCTACGGCGTCGGTGCCTTGCGGGATGCCAAGGTCGACCCCTCGCTAATCCTGACGTGCGCGGCGGTTGGCGTGTTCATTTGCGGGGCGTTCCTGTGGATGGCGAATCTGGCGGTTAAAAAATCGGCGGAGAAGCCGGCTGCGGCCTGAAATCTTAACTCGGAGCTTCTTCCATGTCCAAATCCACGATGACCATCAATCCAGCCCCGAAGCACACCGGCCTGCCCCCCGGGGCGTGGTTGATGGTGACGTTGCTGTGGCTGGCGGGTGGCTCGAACTATCTTTCGCGCAATCTGCCGACGACGATGCGTGGCTCCATCATGGAGGAGATCACGATGACGGAGGCGCAGTTCGGACTGCTCATGTCGGCACTGTTGTGGGTCTACGCTTTCGCGAGCCCGTTTGGCGGCTTCCTGGCGGACCGGTTCAGTCGCCGGAATATGGTGCTCGGCAGCCTCTTCCTCTGGTCGATCATCACCTCGGTCACCGCCTTTGTGGAGAATTTCGAGCAATTCCTCACGCTGCGCATTCTGTTGGGTCTCAGCCAGGCTTTCTACATTCCGGCTGCGATCGGGCTGATTGTGGATTATCACCGCGGTCCAACCCGCGCGCTGGCAGCGGGGATTCACCTGACCGGGTATATCTTCGGAGCGTCGATCGGGGGCTTTGCGGGGTGGCTCGCGGAGAAACACGGCTGGAGTTATGCCTATACGGTCATCGGATTGCCCAATCTTGGCTTCGGCGTTCTGCTTTACTTTTTGCTGCGGGAGACGCCGCGCGAGTCTCTCGAGTCAGTTCCGCCCGGCACCGTGGTGACCGCTGTCAAGTTCAGTGAGGCTCTGAAGAGTTTGAGCAAACCTGGTCCGTTTTACCTGATGATGGCTGCCATGTGCGTGCAAGGAGCCATCGGCTGGATGATTGTTGGTTGGATGCCGACCATCATGGCCGAGCAATTCAAAATGGCGCAGGGTGCTGCCGGGTTTTCGGCGTTGGGTTATCTGTATGTGGCGCAGACGGTCGGGTTGCTGGTGGGGGGCATCTGGTCGGATCGCTGGAGCCTAACCAACCCGCGCTCGCGCATCATCATTCCCGCGCTGGCGATCTTGTTGACCGCGCCAGCTTTCTGGCTCACCGGCTGGTCCCCGCTCATGATCTTTACGATCATCAGTCTCGTCATGTGGGGCGTGGCGATGGGTTGCCTCGGGGCTAACATGATGCCCATCGTCTGTTTGTTCGTAGATGTGCGCTATCGCGCCACGGCGATAGGGATGACCAATTTGGTCATCAATCTCTGCGGCGGGCTGGCGATCTACGGCGTCGGTTTGCTCCGCGATGCCGGGTTTGGCGTCAACTTGATCCTGACCTTTGCGGGAGTTGGCGTATTCCTATGCGGTGCCTTGCTCTGGCTGACCAATGTTTTGGTTCGCAGAAACGAACGGGCCAAGCTGGGCGCATGACCTATTTGGTGAGATATTTTCAACAGGGATTACAGCAATGAAACAGTTATCTGAACCAGTAGCCGCTAATTTCCCCGCAGAGTCACTTCGTGTTTTTATCCGCCAGCTGCTGCAGGCCTTGGGTGCCTCGGAACCGCATGCGCGGGTCGTCGCCGACTCGCTGGTGGCGGCCAATCTGCGCGGGGTGGATTCGCACGGCATCCAGATGCTCGCGACCTACATCCAGCAACTGCGCGCTGGCGGGATCAATGTGCCCGCGTCCGGCCGCGTGGTGCAGGAGGACGGGGTCTGCCTCCGCTACGACGGGGAGAACGGCCTGGGCCAGGTGGTCGCCGACCAGTGCACCGATCACGCGATTCGGATCGCCCGCAACCTCGGCGTGGCCGTGGTCGTGACGAATCATTCCAACCATTTCGGGGCCGGCTCGTGGTGGGGCGAGAAACTGGCCCGCGCCGGCTTCATCGGCATCGTGATGAGCAACGCCTGCCCGGCCGTGGCGCCCTGGCAGGGCAAGACGGCCATTCTGGGGACCAATCCGCTTTGCGTGGCGGTGCCAGGCCACGGGGGCCGCGGCCGTTGGTTGCTCGACATGGCCACCACGACCGTCGCCTTAGGCAAACTGACGCATGCAGCGCACCTCAATAAGACCGAGATTCCGCGTGCATGGGGTTTTCTCGACGCCAACGGTCAACCGACCACCGACACGGCCGCAGCCCAGCGCGGCGCACCGACGCCGACCGGCGGATACAAGGGCACGGCCCTCGCCATGATGGTGGAGATTCTCTGCGCCGGACTCAGCGGCGGCGCGATGACCACCGAGTTGCCCGTTTACCGCACGGGGGGCGACCCGCTGGGCATCAGCCACACCTTCATTGCGATCGATCCCGCCCGTTTCCTGCCGGCCGGCGAGTTCGAGACGCGCATGGACCGGCTCGCGGGCCTGGTGAAGGCGGCGGAGCCCAAGCCCGGTTATAACGAGGTGCTGCTGGCCGGCGAACCCGAGTGGCGCTGCGAGGAGATCCGCGCGGCCGCCGGCATTCCGGTGCCCGTCAAGCTGTGGGAAAAACTTACTGTCCTCGCCACCGAACTCAACGTGAGCCCGCCGCGGGCGCAGGCCTGAATTCTTCCGCTTATGAAAAAAACACGTTTTGGCATCCTTGGATCCGGCTACATGGGCCGAACACACGCCGAGGCCGTGCGCCGCCTGCCCAACGCCGAGCTGATTGCCGTCCACGGCGGCACCCGCGCCCCGGGCCTGGCCGAGCGCTATGGCGTCGCCCTCGAGCCCGATATCGCGGCGCTCCTGCAGCGGCGCGACATCGACGCCGTCGTCGTCACCACGCCGCACCACCTGCATGTGGACGAGACGCTGGCGGCGCTGGCGCAGGGGAAGCATGTGCTTGTGGAGAAACCGCTGGCGACGAGCGTGGCCGACTGCGATCGGATGATCGCGGCCGCCGCGCAACGTAAGCTCACCCTGGCCGTCGGCTACCAGCAGCGCTTTCGCGTCAACAACGCCAAGGCCTGCGAACTGATCCGCGCCGGTGCCATCGGACGTGTGCTCGCGGTGCAGGTGTCGATGCCGATGTATGCCGGGGCGATCAAGGCCGGCGGCTTCGGCGGCAACTGGGCCTGGTGGAATGACCCGGCCAGTGTCGGCCACCTGCTCAACAGCGCCCCGCACGCCATCGACCTGCTGCGCTGGTTCACGGGCGGTGATGTCGTGACGGTCTCGGCCCTCTCCCGCACCTTCCTGCCGGATGT
>JANNDM010000160.1:0-7081 GCA_031387725.1 Verrucomicrobiota bacterium
TTCACGCCCGGAACATCACGTCCTCGCGGTTGAACATCTTCACGGCGAAGCCGAGTGCGATCGCGGCGTAGAGACACGATGAGCCGAAGATCAGGGCGATATAATTCCAATGCCACACGCCCGAGAGCATCTCCTTGCAGATGAGCGAGAGGTTCAGGATCGGCACCAGCGCAAGCTTCGTGTTCAGTTCCACGCCTGGCAGCATGCCGATCACCGCGGGCATGATGACCACGATGATCAGGGGCGAGACATAGCTCTGGGCCTCCTTGTAGCTTTTGGCGAAAAGCGAGATCGCGAGCAGCAGCGCGGCGAAAAACACGGCGACCGGCAGCACCAAGGCGCCTACGCCGAGCAAGCCCATGGGGTCGATCAGCGGGATCGTGCCGGCGGCGGCCGGTGCCGCCACCGCCGACTTGACTCCCGGCGCGTTCGGGTTGGTGGCAAAATAGGCCACGGCGATCGCCGCGCTGGCGCCCATCGAGAGCAGCGAGAGCAGCACCGTGGTCAGCGAAGCCGTAAGCACCATGAAAAACTTACCCAGCACGAGATTGATCCGCCGCACGGGACTGCACAACAGGGTTTCCATCGTGCCCCGCTCCTTCTCCCCCGCCGTGAGATCCATCGCCGGATACATCGCACCGGTGAAGCACAGAATGATGATGAGATACGGAATGAAACCGCCGATGGCGTTGCCGCCGACCTTTTCCGGCGGCGCCACGTTCTGCCGCTTGACGACGAAAGGTCTGATGAGGGCGGCGGGCAGGCCGCGCTCGGTCAGGCGGGCCTCGACCGTCTTTTCTCGCAACGCGGTGAAGAAATCCTGCAGCGCCTTCACGCCGAAACCGGACTTCAACTCCCCTTCATAATAATACAGGGTGACCGTCTGCGTGTCGCCCGCCTTGAGGGTCGCCTCGAATCCGGGGGGGATTTCCACAGCCGCGCGGATCTTCTTGTCCGAAATCAGCTGCTGATAGTCTGCCGACCCCGGCACGACACGGAATTTCTTATCGGCCGTGAGACTGGCGACCACGCCGGGCGAGTCCGCCCCGCCAAGCACCATGACCGAGACGGTCTCGGCCTGGGCCTGCTTCACGATTTTGGACATGATGGTGCCGACCCCAAACATGAGGATCGGCATGATCAACGTGGGCACGACAATCATGGAGATCAGGGTGCGGCGGTCGCGGAGCGAATCCTTCAGTTCTTTCAGGTAGACGGTGACAATGTTGTTCCAGTTCATGGGTGGGCCTTAGTTTTTCAACGCCGCCGCCAGGGCCGCCTCGCCGCCGACGGCCTTGATGAATATTTCTTCCATGTCTTTTTCGCCGTAGCGCAACTGCAGGTCGGCCAAGGTGCCCTCGGCGACCAGCCGGCCGTCATGGATGATCCCGATGACGTCGCAGATTTTCTCCACCTCGCTCATGACATGGGTGGAGTAGATGACGGTCTTGCCGCGGTTGCGACACTCCCGCACGAATTTGACGATCGACCGTGCCGTCATGACGTCGAGACCGAGCGTGGGCTCGTCGAAGATCATCACGGCCGGGTCGTGGATCAGGGTGCGGGCAATGGAGGTCTTCTGCTTCATGCCGGTGGAGAACTTGTCACAGCGGCGATCGAGGAACTCCCGCATCTCAAGCTCGTCAGCGAGGGTGTTTAGTCGCGCTTTGATGGCGTCAGCACCCAATCCATTGAGCTCACCGAAATACGTGATCATTTCGCGCGAAGTCAGGCGGCCATAGAGCGCGGTGCTCGCCGCGAGGAATCCGACATGGGCGCGCACCTTGTCCGGGTCCGTGCCCACGTCAAAGCCAGCGAGCTTCGCCGAACCGCTGGTCGGTTGGAGCAGCGTGGCCAGCAGCCGCAGCGTGGTGGTCTTGCCGGCGCCGTTGGCGCCGAGCAGGCCGTAGATCTGCCCGGGCTGGCAGGTGAAGGACACGTTATCCACGGCGGTGATGACGCCGCGCTTCTTGTCCTTGAAGGTTTTGGTCAGGTGCTGGGCTTCGATCATGGTTTCAGTGTGTTTGAGATGGGCGGCTCAGGGATTTAAGCGCCACCTTTTCCAGACAACATCGCCACGGTAACGGCGCCACCGAGGGCGAAGCCGGTGCCGACGCCAAGGGACTTGCTCATCGACCAACCGATCCCGAGTCCCATGAGCACGGCGAAGACGAAGCGGTTGCGACAGAACCAGCCCGACCATTTTGTAGCGAGTGTTTTCATAAAATCAGGTGGAGCCTCACAGGCTCATGCGGTCGCGGAATTCCTGCGCCTGGCGGCGGGAAAGCTCGACCTTCATGCCGCCCTTGAGCTTCACGAGCAAGCCGCCGCTGAACCAAGGCTCGATGCCCTCGACCCAGGCGAGGTTGATGACCTGCTTGCGATTGGCCCGGAAAAAGCTCTTGGGTTCAAGCCGTTCTTCCATGGCCGTGAGCGACCGGAAGAGCTGCGGCTTCTGGTCGTCAAAATAAAGGCGGGTGTAATTCCCTTCGGACTCGAGCAACCGGATGTTTTTCACTGGCACGAACCAGCAGCGGTCGCCTTCGCGGACAAACACCTTGTCTTCCAGGGTCAACCGGTTGGTCCCGGCGGGGCCCGGGGCGGACGGCGACCCACCTTCCCGGGCGCGCAGTTTCTCCAGCGCGACATCGAGCCGGTGGGGATCGACGGGCTTCAGCAGGTAATCCAGGGCGTTGAACTCGAAGGCCTTCACCGCGAACTCATCGTAGGCCGTGGTGAAGATCACCAGTGGCAGCGGAGGCTCAAGCTGTTCGAGCAGGCTGAAGCCGTCGGCCCCGGGCATCTGCACATCGAGAAAGATGAGGTCGGGCTTCAGCGCGGCAGCCTTGGCCAGCGCATCCTCCACGTGCACCGCCTCGCCGACAATCTCGATCTCGGCATGGGCCGCCAGCAGGCGGCGGAGCTCGTTGCGCGCGAGGCGCTCATCATCCACCAGCAGCGCTTTCATCGGATCGCCGGGTTGAGCGGAATGAGCACAGCGGCGGTCACACAGCCGGCCGGCTCCGCGAGCACGGTCAGCTTCGCCCGCTCCCCGTAAAGGAGCTGAAGCCGCTCGGCGGCGTTGCGGAGGCCGACGCCGGTGGAGGAGCCCGCGAGTGCGGCGGAGGCGTTCACGGGTGCGGCCAGGTCGCCGGGGTTCGTGACGCAGATTTTAAGTGCCGCCCCGTCAACCCGGGCCGTGATGATGAGTTCGCCCCCGTCCCGGCGGGTGGAGATGCCGTATTTGACCGCATTTTCAACCAGGGTCTGCAACAGCATGGGAGGCACGCTGAGCAGGCGGGCCTCGGCGGTGACCTCCCAGCGGACGCGCAACCGGCTTTCGTGACGGATGTGCTCGAGCGCCAGGTAGTCCTCGACAATGCGAACCTCTTCTTCGAGCGACACGGTCTCCTGCTGGCCCGACTGGAGCGAGTAGCGCAGCATGTTGGCCAGGCGGGTCACCGCTTCGCGGGCCTTCGGGGCATCCTCTTCGATGAGGGCGCGCAGGCTGTTGAGTGAATTAAAGAGGAAGTGCGGGTTGACCTGCGATTTAAGGGCGCGGAGCTCGGCCTCCTTCACGCTGCTGGCGAGGCGCAGTTGCTCGACCTGCAAGCGGTTCAGCCGCTCAAACAGGTGGTAGAAAAAATAGAGGCACAACCAGCCGACCAGCAGGCCCGTGCCGTTGAGCCAACTCACCAGGAAAATCAGGCCGAGACTGTATTTTGAAGCCCAAGGCAACCCAAGCAAGCCGTGGGAGTAACCAAATCCCAGCGCACTCCAGAGGAACGAGAGCACCATCGCCATCAGCAACACGCGTGGCACCAAGGCGAGCCAGCCCAGTTGCTTCCAGCCCCAGCGACTCATCAGCGGCCGTGCATTATGTGTAAGCACCACGCCGAGCAGGACGACAAACACGATGAGCGCCGAGTCGGTCAATCGATCACGCACAACCGGCGAGTCTTTGTCGGCAAACGCCCGGGAAAAACCAAATTGTGAGACGAGGAAAATCCCCCATCCACCTCCCTGGCACAGCACATAAAGCCGCTCCTTCGCCCGCTGCAGCTTTGCGGCGGCGTCAATCGGAAGGATCGCGGTCATGGGGTGATGCAACAACCCGCGGCTGCTGGCGGCAAGCCCGTCTGCAAGACGCATTACCGGCTGGGTGGTGGCGGAATCTGCTGACATGTGACGCCCAGCGAATCGCACCAGGCCCGCCGTGCCAACGCGGACAGGACGAGCGGGCCGCGACCGGGATGAATGGATGCCGCCGGGGTTGCGTTGCGGAGGGGAAAGGTTCTTCATCTTGAACGCGATGAACGGCGATACGATTTCAACCCCACGCTGAATTCACTTCATGAAATCCTCGGTCGTTGTCGTCGGCAGTTTTGTCCAGGATCTGGCGTTCTATACGAAAAGCTTTCCGCGGCCAGGCGAGACGGTGGTCGGGGATTTCCGGCCCGGGCCCGGGGGCAAGGGTTTCAACCAGGCCATCGCCGCCGCGCGCGCCGGCATCCCCACCCTGTTCATCGGCGCCGTCGGCCCCGATGGCGCCGCGCATCGCATCCGGCCGTTCGCCCGCGACGCCGGTCTGCACACGCATTTTATCGAGAAACCCAAGCACACCACCGGGGCCGCGGTCATCACCGTCAATGGCGCGGGCCAGAACCAGATCATTATTTCACTCGGCGCCAATCTCGGACTCAAGCCGCGCGACGTCCCGCTGCCGATGCTGGCGCCCGCCCAAGTGGTCGTCTGCCAGGGTGAATCTGACTACGCCACCGTCGGCTACGTGCTGCGCACGGCCCGTCGCAATGGCGCCATCACCGTCCTCAATCCTGCGCCGATGCGCCCGGAGTTCGACCCTGGCGTGCTCCGGCACACCGAGGTGCTCATCCCCAACGAGAGCGAGTTCACCGCCCTCGTGAAACAGTGTCCTTCCTGCGCCGCCCTGCTACGGACCGCGCCGTTCAACACCCGGAGCGAGTTCACCGAGGAGACCTTGCACGCGCTCACCGCGGAGGCCCTCCAAAGGCTTTGCCGCTGTCTGCAGGTGCCGGTCGTCATCGTCACCCTCGGCGCGCGCGGCTGTTTCGTTTCCCAGCCCGATGTCTATCAGCGCATCAACGCGCACGACGTGGAGGTGGTGGATACCACCGGGGCCGGGGATGCGTTTGTCGGCGGTTTCGCCGCCGGGCTGGTGAAGTTCAAGCACAACATCTTCGAGGCCGCCCATTACGCCAGCGCCGTGGCCGCCCTCTCGGTCATGCAGCCCGGCACCGCGCCCTCGATGCCCATCGCGCGGGAGATCGCCCGCTTCCTGAAGAAGCGCGACCACAAATAGTGGGGCTTCGTCGACGGGCCGTTGACAATCCCACGGAGGAGCGGCAACCGTCCCCCACCTATGCTGACCATCCTGCGTGCCGCGCGAGCGGTTCTGATCACCTGTTGTCTGCCTGCCGCGTTGCTCGCGGAAAAACCCTTCGCCTTTGCCGACACCCCCGGCCAGCTGCCCAAATCCGTCGTGCCGCGCCACTACACGCTGCACCTCCAACCCGACTTGGAAAAACGCACCACCGTGGGCACCACCACCATCGAGTTGGAAGTTCTCCAGCCCGTGACGGAACTGGTGCTCAATGCGAACGACCTCGCCATCAATTCCGCCGCGCTGCTCGACTCTCCGGGGTCGCCCCGTCCGCTGACGGCGCGGCTCGATCCCGACAAGCAGACGCTCACGCTGCCTGTCGCCCTTGCGGCCGGCCGCCACACCATCACAATATCTTACCGCGGCAAGATCGGCACGCAGGCGGAGGGTTTCTTCGTCGACAAATATCCGACCCCCTCCGGCGACAAGCTCATGCTTGGCACGCAATTCGAGCCCACCGACGCCCGCCGCGTCTTCCCCTGCTGGGACGAGCCCGTTTACCGCGCCACCTACGACATCACGCTGGTCGTGCCGGAAAAACTCATGGCCGTGACCAACATGCCGGAGGTGAGCAATAAATCCCTCGGCAACGGCTGGAAGGAAGTCGCTTTCGCTCGCACGCCCGCGATGGCCAGCTACCTCGTCGCCCTTTACGCCGGCGAGTTCGAGACCCTCGAAGGCGAGCAGGACGGGGTGAAACTCCGCATCATCACCACCGAGGGCAAGCGCGCCAGCGCCGCCTACGCCCTCGAGTCGACCCAGCGTCTGCTCGTTTACTTCAACGAGTATTTCGGCACGCCCTACCCGCTGCCCAAACTCGACCAGATCGCCGTGCCCAACGCCTTCGCCACTTTTGGCGCGATGGAGAACTGGGGCGCCATCACCTACATCGACACCGCGTTGCTCTTCGACCCGGCCACCGGCTCGCAGGCCAACCGCGAAACCGTTTTCCAGGTCATCGCCCACGAGATGGCGCACCAGTGGTTCGGCGATCTCGTGACGATGTCGTGGTGGGACAACCTCTGGCTCAACGAGGGCTTCGCCTCCTGGATGGGCACGAAGGCCAGCGACGCACTCAATCCCGACTGGCAGCTCTGGGTCCGCGCCAGCGAGGCGAAGGAAGGCGCCCTCGCGCTCGACGCCCGCAAGACCACCCACCCCATCCAGCAGCCCATCGCCAATGAGAGCCAGGCCAACGACGCCTTCGACACCATCTCCTACCAGAAGGGTCAGGCTTTCCTGCGCATGCTCGAGGCCTATCTCGGCGAGGATGCCTTCCGCGCCGGCCTCCGCCTCTACATGCAACGGCACAAGTATTCCAGCACCACGACCGCCGACCTCTGGGCCGCCCTCGGCGCCGCCTCCGGCAAGCCCGTCGTCGAACTCGCCGCCAACTGGACCGAGCAACCCGGCTTTCCGGTCGTGTTCGTCTCCGCTGTAGGGGCGTCGCTTGACGACGCCCGGGTGCCGGCTAGCGGCGCCCTTACGCCAACCCGCTCGCTCCGGCTCGAACAGTCCCGCTTCACCATCAACGACCCCACCGCCACACCGCTCACGTGGAAGGTTCCCGTGACGCTCGCCAACACCGCGCATCTTGCCACCCCCGCCGTCACGCTCCTGGAGAAAGCACCCGTCACCGTGCCGTGGCCCGCCGGCACC
>JANNDM010000162.1:0-6473 GCA_031387725.1 Verrucomicrobiota bacterium
CTCCGCCGGATCGAGCACAAAGACCACCTGCCCGGCGTCGTCCACGTAATAGGCCGCTTCGTCCGCGTAGAGCGAGGGCGCCGCCGGCCGCAGATCGGCAAAGGCAAAGGCCTTGTCACCCGGCGCCAGCAGCGGCAGCGACGCGCCGGTCCAGTCGGCATCGAGTTCGATGATGCCCGAGGAGGGCGAGATCAGCCACGCCCGGGCGATGCGCTGGGCCTGCTCGGCGGTGAACGGTGCGCGGGTGTTCAAGGGGCGGGCGGTGGCGCGAAGGCCGGCAGCACGGGCGCGCCGTCGAAGTAAGGCATGATCGGCAGACCCAATACATAACAGGCCGTCGCACAAGTGTCCTCTGTGCGCAGCAGCAGCTCGCGTAGCTGCGTCAAGTCGTAGCCGCGCTTCACCCCCGGCCCGACCACGATCCACGGGACATTGCGGCTGCGCGGATCCTCGGGCCCATGGCCCAGACCGGTGCCACCATGGTCGGAGGACAGCATGATCAGGGTGGATGACCGGGTGCCTGTCGCGTCGAGGGCAACCAGCAACCGGCCCACAGCGGCATCCGCCGCCTCGATCGCAACCCGTTGCTCGGGTGAACCCCAACCCTTGGCGTGGCCGACCGCGTCCACGTCGGGTAAATGCACGAACAGCACATCCGGTTTGTTCTCTGCAATGATGCGGACGGCTTCCGCCACCACTTGCTGATCGGTGACCGCCACGTCGGCCGGGGCATAAACGAAGTCGATCGTGCCGGGTTTCTCGAGGTGCCGAAGTTTGGATTTACCCGCCACCATGGCGGTCTTGTAACCGCCTTGGTGCGCCATCTCGAAGAGCGTCGGCCTCGCCGGCCATTCGGGGGTCTGGAGCTTGAGCAGCTTGTTCCAACCAATGCCGTGCTTCGGCGGCGCCACGGCGGTGAGCATGCTGGTGAACGACGGCAGCGTGTTGGCGTTGACCGTCGTCTGCATCCACATGGAGTAGGCCCCTTGCTGCATCAGGCCGCGGATCACGGGGGTATGGGCAAAGAGCAGCAGGTCGGGCCGCAACCCGTCGATGCCGATGATCAGCACCCGGGCGATTCCGGGGATGGGAGGCGACACCGGCTTTACCACCGGCGCGCTGATCTGGGCGCGGCTGACCGCCACGAGACCGATCACGAGCAGGCATAAGGAAATTCGTCTCATCACCCCACCCTAGCTGGTGACCCGGACCTGTAAAGCGTCACAATGCGCCGGCGGGACGGCGGAGGTAGGGCGAATCCTCTGGATGAGCCGCGGCTCGTCGGGACGACTCGCCCTACCCCGGGCTTGCAAAAATCCGTGGTCCGGCGAACTCCTTGTAACCATGGAACGCGTTCTCGTCGCCCTGTCCGGCGGGGTCGACAGCAGTGTCGCCGCCCTCCTGCTCAAGCAGCAGGGGCACGAGGTCGTCGGCGCCTACATGAAGAACTGGATCAACGAGGAAAACGTCATCGGCCACTGCCCCTGGCTGCAGGATATTGCGGACGCCCGGGCCGTGGCGGACAAGATCGGCATCGAGTTTCGCGTCGTCAACCTGATGGCGGATTACCGCCGCCTCGTGGTGGACTATCTGCTCGACAGTTACCAACGCGGGCTCACGCCCAATCCCGACGTGATGTGCAACCGCGAGATGAAATTCGGCGTGTTCGCCAACTATGCGCAGGCCGAGGGGTTTTCGGCGGTCGCCACCGGGCATTACGCGCGGCGGGTGGAAGGTGGAGCCCGACCTCCGGGCGGGCTTTCCGATGCAAGCGCGCCCGGCGGTCGCGTTCCACCTCAATTTGCCCTCCTCGAAGGCGTGGACAAAAACAAAGACCAGTCCTACTTCCTCGCGCTGCTTTCGCAGGCGCAACTCCGGGCCGCCCGCTTCCCGATCGGCCATCTGAAAAAAAACGAGCTCCGCGCCTTCGCGGCCGAAGCCCGCCTGCCGACCGCCAGCAAGAAGGACAGCCAGGGCATCTGCTTTATCGGCGAGGTGAAGATGGCGGATTTCCTGAAAACCTATGTGCCCGATCAGCCGGGCCCGATTGTCCGTGCCACGGATGGCAAGGTTTTGGGCGAGCACCGCGGGTTGCATTATTATACCATCGGGCAACGTCGCGGCATCCGCATCCCGTCCAACACCGACGACAAGGCCTACGTTGTCACCGGCAAGCGAGGGAGCGACCACGCGCTGCTCGTGGCCTTCGACGGCCCCGACGCCCCGGGCCTGTGGACGGATGAGTGCCGCGTGCACAGCCTGAGCTTCATCGGTGAACCGGTCACCACTTCGCGCCGCCTCGAGTGCAAGGTCCGCTACCGCGATCCGCGCGCCTTCTGCGAGTTTTCCCCGGTAGGGCGAGTCGTTCCCGACGAGCCGTTCACCGCCCACATCAAATTCGAGCATCCCCAGCGCGCCCTCGCCTCCGGCCAGATCCTGGCCCTCTACGATGGCGAAAAACTCCTCGGCGGCGGCTTTTTTTTGTGAAATTGATTGGCATGGATTTGCCGCAAAGGATCCCGCCGCGCTGGCAGATGTTCATCCTGTCGTTCACCGCGCTGTTTCTCGAGCTGATGGTGATCCGCTGGGTGCCGTCCGTCGTGCGGCTGGTCGCCTACTACGCCAACCTGATGCTCCTGAGTTCGTTTCTCGGGCTCGGGATCGGCGCGATGGCCAGCAGCCGGAAGTGGCGCCTCTTCGGCTGGCTGCCGGTCCTCCTGGCCGTCTACATCGGCACGCTGCTGCTGTGCCGCCAGCTGGCCATCGGCTCCAGCGACGCGGAGATGCGCTTTGGCGCGATGGACCTGCAGGTGCCGAATTTCGCCATCCTGTTCGGGCTCTTTGTCGTGAACGCGCTGGTCTTTGTCCCGGTGGGCCAGCAGATGGGCCTGCTCTTCGCCGCCCTGCCCCGTCTGTCGGCCTACGCGTGGGATCTCGGCGGCAGCCTGTGCGGCACGCTGTGCTTCGGCCTGTTCTCTCTGCTTCATTTCTCCCCCGTGCCGGGCATGGCCGTCGTCATGCTCCTCTACCTGAGTCTGCTGCCCTGGCGGCACTGGCGCTGGACCGTGCCGGTGTTCGGGTTGGTGCTTTTCGGCATGTTTGCCGCCAACGACCGCGCCACCCTCTGGTCACCGTATTATCACATCGTGATGCGAGACATGGTCACGAAGGTGGCCGTGACCGAGGCCCCGCCCGCCCTGTCCACCATGCGGGACCCGCCCATCTATGTGGTCAGCGTCAACCAGGACTTCTACCATGTGGACGCCTCACAAAACCCCGCCCGCTACACGCCGGGCTCGCGCACCGCGGACTATGCCGAGCAGCAGCGCGCGCAATACCGCGTGCCCTACCTCCTGGCCGGCCCTCGCCCCCGGGTGCTGGTCGTCGGGGCCGGCGGCGGAGCCGACGTGCAGGGCGCCTTGGCGGCCGGGGCCAGTCACATCGATGCCGTGGAGATCGATCCCGTCGTGGCCGCCATCTCACGCCGGTTCAATGCCGACGCCCCCTACGCCGATCCGCGCGTCCAGCTCCACGTCGACGACGCCCGCTCCTTCATTTCCAAGGCGAAGCCGGGCTACGACCTCGTCACGTTCGGCTATCTCGATTCGCAGGCCCTGTTCAGTTCCATGAGCAACCTCCGGCTCGATGGCTACGTCTACACCGTCGAAAGCATCCGCACCGCCTACGGGCTGCTGAACGATCAGGGCGTCCTCACCCTGTCCTTCGGCTACGGCCAGCACTGGCTCCTGCTGAAGCTCTATCGCATGGTCAAGGAAGCCACCGGACGGACGCCTGTTTTTTATCTGGGTCCGGGTCATGTGGTGTTCTGCGTGCCGCGGAGCGTGCTGCCGGCCCCACCGCCGCAATTCGTCAACGGACTGGAATTCTCCGTGATGAACAGCGAGCCGAAGGTCGAGCCCCCGACCGACGACTGGCCCTTCCTCTATCTCCTGAGCCGGGGCATCCCCACCGACTACCTGATCGTCATCGGCGGCCTGTTCGCCATTTCGCTGCTGGCGGTCGGCCTGCTGCGCGGCCGGTCCTTCGGCCGCAGCGACGCCCACTTCGCCCTGCTCGGCACGGGCTTCCTCCTCCTCGAGACGAAGAGCATCACCGACTGCTCGCTCTATTTTGGCGCCACCTGGCTGGTGACGCTCCTCGTGGTCACGGGCGTCCTGCTGATGGTGCTCGCGTCCAATTTCGTGGCCGGCCGGTTGCGAGGCTTTTCGTTCTGGTTCTATGCCCCGCTCTTTGCCTCGCTCGCGCTGCACTGCTTGGTGCCGCGTGAATTGATCCTCACCCTCGACCTCGCGGGCCGGCTGGCGTGGACGCTCCTCGTCGTGCCGCTGCCGGTTTTCTTCGCCGGCCTGATCTTTTCCACGGGCTTCCGCGAGTCCGCCAACCCCGCGGCGCTGTTTGGCGCCAATTTGATCGGCGCCATGGCCGGCGGCTTTGCCGAATATCTGGGCATGGCCGTCGGCAGCCATCACCTCTCCTACCTTTTGTTCGCCGCCTACGCCGGCAGCCTGCTGTGCTTGCTCTCCCCGGTCCCTCCAGGAAATTCGTCAATTAATACGTTACAAGTTTCCGGGTAAGGGCCGGGCTCCGTGTTTGCCGGCGGGACGCCCCGTCTTCACCAGCGGGGTCAGTAGCCCGCCTTGCTGGAAAAAGCCCAGCCAGCCGAGCAGCTGCAAGGTGCGTTCGGCGTCGAGGCTGGCCGAACCGCTTTTCAGGCATTCGTGGAGGCGCTGGCGATGCAGCCCGAGCAGGCGCGCCAACTGCGCCTTGCTCCCCCGCCGGCGCAAGTGCGGTCGCATCTGGCGCACGAGTTCGTTCCACAACGGCGTGTTCGTGCCGGGACGCAGCGTCAGCCCCCGCCGGAGCGGGCGATGGCGACGGCGGGCTTCAGCCGCACGCGTTGCGCGCTGCGCAGTCACGGCCGCTTCCGCTGCCGCAACCAGCAGCTCAACGAGCTCAACCAGGGGACGCATCCGTGGATGGATCGGAGGCCGGATCAAGGGATCGTAGGGCATGGGATATTCGTCAATTAATACGTTACAAACGGTTCTGGTCAACCCTGGTCCAGCGGTGAGCGCACGCCCAGCCCCAGTCTCTGCATGACATGGGTGTAGATCTGCGTGGTCTCCACGCTGGCGTGGCCGAGCAGCTCCTGCACGGTGCGAATGTCGGCCCCGCCCTCCAGCAGGTGCGTGGCGAAGGAGTGTCGCAGCACATGCGGGGTCACCCGCTTGGTCATGGCGGCTTTGGCCGCCGCTTGTTGCAACGCCCGTTGAAAGAGGCTGTCGCTGACGTGATGCCGGCGCTTGATCCCGGTGGCGGGATCAACGCCCAACTCGCGCGAGGGGAACACCCATTGCCATTCCCAACTCACGCCCGCCTTCGGATATTTTCTGGCCAACCCCTCAGGCAGCCAAACTCCGGGAACATTCGCCGCCCGATCTGTTTTCCACAATCCGCGCAACCGGGCCAATTGCTCCCGTAGCTCAGGGATCAGTCTTTCTGGCAGGACCGTCACCCGGTCCTTGTCGCCCTTGCCGGCGAATACTTGCAGCCGCTCTCTCTCCAGGTCCAGGTGATGGACCCGCAAGCGGAGCAGTTCCATCAGGCGCAAGCCCGACCCATAGGCCAATTCGGCCATGAGCCGGCTCGTGCCCGACATCTGGGCGAAGAGCGATCTGGTCTCCCCCACCGACAGCACCGTGGGCAGGCGCTGTTTCGGATACGCCCGGGCAAAGTCCATCTGGCCGAGGTCGCGGTGCAAAGCCTCCTGCATGAGAAATACGAGCGCGTTCAACGCCTGCTTCTGGGCCGACGGGCTCGCCCGCCCCTCCACTGCCATCGCACTCAGGAAGGCCGCCACGTCGTCGCCGACCGCAGGTTCACCTCTGGTTCGAAGATCTCGGTTCCGATCGATTAGCCCGCTGCGCGCTTTTCTTGGCTCAGGGCTTGCTTCAGAAGCTCGAAGAAGCGGTGTTTCTCGGAAGAGCAGATTCTCGGGATTTGATCGTAGCGGCCGAATACGACCGCGCCGATAAGCAGGTTCGAGACTTCAATCAGCCGTTCCCGAAAGAAAAAAATGAAAAGCCCATCCAGAGCATCACAGACAACTCCGGGGCTTCGCCCCTCCGTGTCTGACTGCAGACGTTCGGCCCAAGAAAAGAGTCCTGCTGAGGGCCAAAGGGCCGACGCAAGTCTCACTTGGTGTGTGGGGGCTGCAGCCCCGGACCAGCGCGCCTACCGACGCACAATCCTACCCGAGTTTCGCGAGCACGAGGCTGAGGGCGAAGCCGATGAACACCACGCCAAGCGCACGGTCGATCCAGTGGCCGTGTTGCAGGAACCGGCGCCGCACTTCCGTCCGCGTGAACACCACCGACACGAAGCTGAACCAGGCCATCGTCGAGACCGTCATCCACAGGCCATAGCCGACTTGCACGAGCTTCGGCGTCGTG
>JANNDM010000177.1:0-3034 GCA_031387725.1 Verrucomicrobiota bacterium
GCCTCAATTGGGCTTCTCGTCCACGTAATCGATGCGAAAGGCTTTGTTCGTCACAAACAGGACGGTCACGTCGCCTTCGATGCTGGCGCCGTGCTCCATCACTTCCCCTTCGGGAAACCAGACGAATGTTCCCGGACCGAACGTTCCGGCGTGCGTCACGAGAGTTCCTTCCAACACATACATCCCGTGGCCGCAGGGATGCGTGTGCCGGGGATTGATGACTCCGGCGGGATAACGCACCAGCCGGACCAAAGCGCCCGTTTCCGGATCGGTGAACAGCTCTTTGCGGAAAAGCGCGCGGCCAATTCTTTCGTTAAACTGTTCCTCCCAGGTAAGCGGTAGCGTGGCGACCGCCTGTTGCGCCTGCGCGGCGTGTGCTAAACAGGGCGATGATGAAAACGCTCAATCGTCCTCCGCGCGCCCGGCGCAGTTCTGCGGCGCGGCGCGCGCATCTCCTGGCCGCCTTTGACCGCAGCGGGTTATCCGCCGCCGCCTTTGCCCGCCAGCACCAACTCCACTACACCACTTTCTGCAATTGGCGGCAGCAGCGCGCCCGCACCCAACCTTCGCCCGTCTTCGTGCAGGTTGAAGTCGCCCCGGCGCCGGCGGCGGCGGAACTGGTGATCGAACTGGGGCGGCACGCTCGCGTGCGCCTGGACTCTTGCGGCCAGCTCGCCCTGGCCGCGCAGTTGCTCCAACAGCTCAACGCCGCCGAGCCATGCTGAGTTTCCACGCCCATCTCAAAATCTTCGTCGCCACCGCGCCGCACGATCTGCGCGCCAGTTTCAACGGCCTGTGGAGCGCGGCGCAACAGCAGTTGGGGGAAGACCCCAAAAGCGGGGCGCTCTTTGTCTTTGGCAACCGGCGGCGCAATCGCCTCAAGATTCTCTACTTTGACGGCACGGGCGTGTGCGTGCTGGCCAAGCGCCTGGAGCAAGGCACGTTTGCCTGGCCGCAGAGCGCGGGCGCGCCCGGCGCAAAAATCCGCCTGGCGCCGCCAGCCTTGCAACTCCTGCTCGATGGAGTGGACCTCAAAGCCGGCGCGCGCCGCGCGTGGTACGAGGCGGCCTGAAAAATATTTCGCGCGCGTTTGAATAATTTCGGATCGGCGTCGATCGGATCACCCGACGATGCAAGCGCGCGCGCCACAGCATGAATTGGAAGGGCTGAGGGAACGCGTCGCCACACTGCAAACGGCGTTGGCCGACGCGCGCCAGGAGATCACGCTCCTGCGCCAAAAGCTCGACGCGCTGGCCCGGCGTTACTTTGGCAAAACGAGCGAGCAACTCGACCCGGCCCAACTCCAACTGCTCCTGAGCGGTCTGGCCCCGGAGCCGACCCCAGCGTCGCCGCCGGCCCCATCCCTGCTGCCGGTCCTCAGTGCGCCGCGGCGCACGCGCCCCGCTCCGACCCGTCTGCGCACGCCAGACAACCTGGAAGTGGTGCGCGAAGTGATCGAACCCGAACTGGTGCAAGCCCAGCCCGAGCAATGGAAACGCATCAGCGAGGAAATCTGCCGGCAACTCGATTACCAGCCGGGCAAATTTTTCTGGCGCGAAACGGTGCGGCCCAAATACGTGCGCCTGAACCAGCGCGCCCTGCCGCCGGTGATCGCGCCCGCTCCCGCGCGAGTGGCCGAACGCGGCCTGGCCGCGCCCGGACTCCTGGCCCACCTGCTGGTCAGCAAATACGCCGACCATCTGCCCTTCTACCGCCTGCAAATGATCTTCTGGCGCCGCCACGGCGTGTTCATCGCGCGCCAGCAAATGGTGCTCTGGACCGGCCAATGCGTGATGCTGCTCGAAGCCATCGTCGTCTGCCTCAAAAAGGAATTGCAACAAAGCCCTTACGTGCAAGTGGACGAAACGCCCGTGCGCTACCTGGATCCGGAACGGCCCGGTGGTTCGGGCCAGGGCTACCTCTGGACGGCGCTGGTGCCCGGCCAGTGTTTGATCTATGAGTGGCACACCAGCCGCGCCGCCGCGTGTCTGGACGCGCTGCTCGGTCCGGCCTTCCAAGGCAAACTCCAATGCGACGGCTACAGCGCGTATCCAGCCTTTGCCAAAGACAAGGCCGGCGTGAAACTCTTCGGCTGCCTGGCCCACGCGCGGAGAGGATTTTTCGAGGCGCAGGAACAGGCGCCGCAAATTGCGGGGTGGCTGCTGAACCAGATCGGGATCTTATATGGCTGGGAAGAACAATGGCGCCAAAGCCGGGCCGGTCCCGGCGCGCGCGCGGCGGGGCGCGCTTCGCACAGCCGCATGGTGATGGAACGGTTGCGGCGCGCGCTGGAAAAACTCCGACCGCGCTACCTGCCCCAAAGCCTGCTGGGCCAGGCCATCAGCTATGCGCTCCACCAATGGAGCGCGCTGGCCCGCTTTGTGGAGCACGGCGAAGTGGAGATCGACAACAACCTGGTCGAGAACGCGATCCGTCCGACGGCGGTGGGGAAAAAGAACTGGCTCTTCTTCGGCTCGGCCGAAGCGGGTGCGCGCAACGCCGTGATCTTCACCCTCATCGAGAACTGCCGCCTGCACGAGGTCGAGCCCTACACGTATCTGAAAGACCTGCTGGAACGCCTGCCCCGCACGACCAACCAGCACGTGGCCGAGCTAACGCCCCAGCGCTGGAAGCAGGCGCGCGAGCAGGCCCTGAAGCAAGCCGCCTGAAACGGCCTCGGCGCCCGGCCAACCCGCCAAGCTATCGCAATTTCTCCGGAGCAACAGGGGGACCCCACGACCCCGCTTACCCTCCCAGGGCTGGCTCTGCGCGTCGATGGCGATCAGCTTGCTTGGATTCATGGCGAGGTGTTACCGGAAACGGCACCGGCACGGAAGGGCGAGCAGCGCGAGAAAAGTGCGGAGGGGTTTCATCGGCACAAATCCTCCGGACCGATCGTTCGCATTCGGAGGGAAATCAGTTACCCATAATTTTCCGGTACAGTTCCTTTACCGATACGCCGGATTGGTCAGCAAATTCATTTGCAATCATCTCGCTAATCCTCACCGCTCCTGCTCTACCGCCCAGCCCTGCA
>JANNDM010000186.1:0-1767 GCA_031387725.1 Verrucomicrobiota bacterium
AAATGCCAATGACCTTGCCATCCTCAGTGACCAGCGGGCCGCCCGAGTTGCCGGGATTGATCGCGGCATCGGTCTGCAGCCAGGTGTTGAAGGCCCCGGTCTCGTAGCCGTTCACCCCGCGGCTGTCCTCAAAGTACCGGCGGTTGTTCGAGATGATGCCCTTCGTGGCCGTGCGCGTCAGGCCGAAGGGCGTGCCCACCGCATACACCGTCTCACCCACGTAGAGCTCGTCGCTGTTGCCGAATTCCGCATGCGAAAACTTGAGGCCGCGGCGCTTCACCTCGGCGAGGTCGATTTGCAGCACGGCGAGGTCGGTCCAGTGATCCCAGCCAACCAGGTGCGCGCTCACCCGCTCGAGGCTCGCCAGGGTCACGGAAAGTTCGACCGCCCGGGGGCTGGCGACATGGGCGTTGGTCAGGATGAGGCCGTCCTTCGAGAGGATGACGCCCGAGCCGATGCTGGCGGACAGCCGTTTCGCGCCGTCCTCAAAGGCCACTTCCCGCACGTCGATCCGCACCACGGCATCGAACAGCTGGTTGAACCCGCGGGTCATGGCCGCCGGCGCGGAAACCGTCAGCAACAGGGCGGCGGCGAATAATTTGAGCATGATTGACCGGGAGGATGAAAACTTCACAGTGATAAATTCAACGCGATGGCTACCAATTGCAAAGATTACAACTTCCTCGAAATCGAGCCCCACTGGCAATCTTTCTGGGATAAAAATCACTCTTTCCGCGCGGAAACCGGCACGGCGAAGCCGAAATACTACGTGCTCGACATGTTCCCGTATCCCTCCGGCGCCGGCCTGCACATCGGCCACCCCGAGGGCTACACCGCGACGGACATCGTCGCCCGCTACCAACGGGCCCGGGGCTTCAACGTGCTCCACCCGATGGGCTGGGACGCCTTCGGCCTGCCCGCGGAACAGCATGCCGTGAAAACCGGCACGCACCCGGCCTCCAACACCCAGAACAACATCACCAACATCAAGCGCCAGATCAAGGCGCTCGGGTTCTCCTACGACTGGGACCGGGAAATCGACACGACCGACCCGAAGTATTTCAAGTGGACGCAGTGGATTTTCCTGCAGCTGTTCAAAAGGGGCCTGGCCTACGTGGACGAGCGCCCGGTCTGGTGGTGCCCCGATCTGCGCACGGTGCTGGCCAACGAGGAAATCGTCGACGGCAAGAGTGACGTCGGCGGGTTTCCCGTCGAGCGGCGCAACCTGCGCCAGTGGGTGCTGCGCATCACCGCCTACGCCGAGCGCCTGCTCGCGGACCTGAAGGACGTGGACTGGCCCGAGTCCACCAAGCGCATGCAGGAGTCATGGATCGGCCGCAGCGAGGGCGCGGAGGTTTTGTTCGGTTTGGAGAACAGGGCGCTCGGCCCATTGAAGATTTTCACCACGCGGCCCGACACGCTGTTCGGCTGCACCTACATGGTGCTCGCGCCCGAGCACCCGCTCGTCGAGGCGCTCACGACTTCGGATCAGAAGGCCGCCGTCGAAGCCTACAAAAAGAAAACTGCGGGCAAGAGCGACCTCGAGCGCACCGATCTCGCGAAGGACAAATCCGGTGTCTTCAGCGGTTCCTTTGCGATCAATCCCATCAACCAGGAGCGCGTGCCCATCTGGATCGCCGACTACGTGCTCATGGGCTACGGCACCGGCGCCATCATGGCCGTCCCGGCGCATGACGGGCGCGACTTCGAATTCGCGACCAAGTATGCCCTGCCAGTCAGCCAAGTCATCGAGTCCAGCGACCCGGC
>JANNDM010000023.1:0-10611 GCA_031387725.1 Verrucomicrobiota bacterium
ATGGCAGCGCCACGATCTTTACCAATACTCTCTACGCACCAGCCAGCCCCTTCACGCCGTCCTTGGGTAGTTCGGATTTCATCGAGTTCACCGGCCGGAAGTCGCCTTTGCCGGTTCCCATCTACACTATCACCTTCGGCACCGCGATCGTGGACCCCATCCTCCTGATCAGCTCGAACGCCTCGACGCTTACTTTTAACGCCACACCCACCTTTATCTCTGGCACGACCAACGCTACCGCCGAATTCATCGTCACTGGAAACCAAGTCATCGGCACGGATTACAACGGCACCTACACCGACGCCAATGGCACGGTGAAATTCACCGGCACTTTCACCAGCATCTCCTTCACCGCGGTCTATTCCGGCCCGGCCATGACCGGCCTTGATGGCATCGACCTACAGGTGGGCGTGACGTCCATTCCCGAGCCCTCCGCTTTCGCCGCCCTCACAGGTGCGGCCATGCTCGGGCTCGTCGTGTATCGCCGGCGCCGCTACTGAGGCATCGCTCCGCCGCGGCCCGCTTGCTGGCGGGACCGGCTCTTTCGGTATGCCCGAGGTTCACTCGTCGTCCGCGCCGAGCCAGAGCCCGGTGGCGAGGAGCGCGAAGAGCAGCGTCGGGCCAACGATCCAGGCCGGGTGAAACGGCACGTGCCAGTGAACCATAGCCCACCAGACGAGCGCACACTTGACCAGGATCGCCATCCAGACCGCCCCGACAAACCAGCGCACCCGCACCGGATACCGGTTCACGTCCAGTTGGAAGTGATGGATCATGTGACCATCATAGCACTTACTTTCCCCTCACGCTCCGCATCCTTTGCGGTTACCACAGCTAATGCAAAGCATGCGCCGCAGCGCAGCGGGAATCGGAAGTGCTTGAGCCCCCCCGCTTGGGATTGCACCGGCCATCCTCTTCCCACTGAATCCTCCCCCTCCTCTTTTACCCATGAAAAACCTCGCCGTCCTGTTCCTTTGTCTCGGCCTCTCCGCCGCTCCGGCCAAGGAGCGCAATGCCGTCGTCATCCAGGCCGACTTTGGCGGCGCCGTCATGCCGGGCGTGGTCTTCAGCGTGAGCAAGGACATCCCGGTCTTCACGATCCAGCCGCTCATCGAGCTCTACCACATCGACGAGGCCAGCCGCAACCTGATGGACACCGCGCCCTACTGGCCCGCCGGCACGGTTTTTGTCTCCGTCGTCGATCCGGGCGTCGGGACCCAGCGCAAATCCGTCGTCCTGAAAACCAAGAGCGGCCACTACTTCGTCAGCCCCGACAACGGCACGCTTTCCGTGGTGGCCGAGGAACTGGGCATCGAGGCCGTGCGGGAGATCGACGAGAAGATCAACCGCCGCCCGGGCACCGGCTGGTCCCACACCTTTCACGGCCGCGACGTCTATGCCTACACCGCCGGGCGTCTCGCCGCCGGCGTCATCACTTACGAGCAGGTCGGCCCGCTGCTCGCACCCAAGGTCGTCACCCTCGATTACCCCAAGCCCGTGTTCCAGGATGGCGTCGTCACCGGCACGATCTATGTCTCGCGCGGCCTGCTCGGCAACACCGCCGCCATCATCGATCTCGCCAGCTTTGGTCAGCTCGGCGCCAAGGAAGGCGACCTGCTCGTGGCGACCATCCGCCAGGCCGGCAAGGTCGTCTGGGAGAAAACCGTGCCCTACGTCCGGACTTTTGGCGATGTGCCGGTCGGCCAACTCCTGCTTTTCATTAACGACGCCGGCTACACCTCGCTCGCCATCAACCAGAGCAATTTCGCCCAGACCCACAATATTGACTCCGGTCGCGACTGGACTCTTTCGCTGCGCAAGAAATAATCCACTCCATACCCATGAATACCCCTGCCTCAATGTTCACGCGTTCCCTGACTCTCCTCCTCGCCTTGGGCCTCGCCACGGCTTTCGCCAAGGAGCGTAACGCCGTCGTCATCCAAGCCGACTTCGGCGGCGCCGTCATGCCGGGCGTGGTTTTCGCCGTGGACAAGGACATCCCGGTTTTCACGGTCCAGCCCCTCATCGAGCTCTATAACATCGATGCCGCCGCCCGCAGCCTGAGTTACACGGCGCCGGTCTGGCCCTCCGGCACGGTTTTTGTTTCGGTCGTCGATCCGGGCGTCGGCACCAAGCGCAGATCCGTCGTGCTAAAAACCAAGAACGGCCAGTTTTTCGTCACCCCCGACAACGGCACGCTCACCTTGGTGGCCGCCGAGTTTGGCATCGAGGCCGTCCGCGAGATCGACGAGAAGATCAACCGCCGCCCCGGCACGGAGTGGTCCCACACCTTTCACGGCCGCGATGTCTATGCCTACACCGCCGGCCGCCTCGCCGCCGGCGTCATCACCTACGAGCAGGTCGGCCCGCTCCTCGAGCCCAAGGTCGTCACCCTCGACTACCCCAAGCCCGTCATCGAAAACGGCACCGCCACCGGCATGATTGACATCTCGCGCGGCCATCTCGGTAACACTGCCTGCCGCATCGACCGCCACACGTTAGAAAAGCTCGGACTCAAGGAAGGCGAGTGGGTCACCGTCACCATCCGCCAGGCCGGCAAAACAGTCTGGGAGGAAACCGTGCCCTACGCCCACACCTTTGGCGACGTGCCCGTGGGCAAAAACCTGATGTTCATCAACAGCAGCGGCTACGTGTCCATGGCGGTCAACCAGGGCAACTTCGCCAACACCTACAACATCGACTCCGGTCGCGACTGGATGCTCTCCATCCGCCGGAAGTAATGCCGCTCCAATCAACCGCCGCAACTCTGCCACCATGAAATCCACCTTGCTCACCTTGTTTTGTCTCGCGGCGGCCGGCGCCATGCCCGCCGCCGAGGCTCCCGCCGTCATGCTGATGGGAACGGCGCACCATAAACTTGCCTCGGCCCGCATCGGGCAATCCTACGATCTCTTCGTCTCGCTGCCCGAGGACTACGCCACCTCCGGCAAATCGTATCCGGTCCTCTACGTCCTCGACGGCTGGCATTTCCCGCTCATGGCGTTTCTGCAGAACAACAACATCTACTCGGAGCGGATGCCGCCCGTGATCATGGTCAACATCGGCCACGGCCAGGGGATAAACCCGATGCCGCTGCGCGCCCGGGATTTTACGCCGACCAACATGTCCGACTGGCCGACCTCCGGCGGCGCCGCTGCTTTCCTCGAATTCCTCGAGCGCGATATCATCACTCTCATTGACCGCACCTACCGGACGAATCCCGCCGATCGCGGCCTGCTGGGACATTCCATGGGCGGTCTGTTCGCACTCTACACGCTCGAGGAGCGCCCGGGCCTGTTCCAGCGCATCGTCGCCGCCAGTCCCGCCGCCGGCTGGGGTGACGACCAGCTGATCAAGGCAGCGGCGGAGAAACTGAAGAACCTGCCCATGCCCGTCCGCCTCGATCTCTCCGCCGGTGATGAAGGCGATCTCGAAATCATGCTCGCCGCGCAGACGGCCGCCTTCGCCCGGAAACTGGACGAACTCAAACCCGCCAAGCTCGAATACCGCCACACGGTCTTCCCCGGCGAAAACCACAACTCGGTGCGCCTCGCCTCGTTTCCGCCCGCGCTCTATTGGGTCTATCGGCCCGCCGCCACGACTCCGCCAACCGATTCAGCCACGTCAACCCAGGCCGCCATCACGGCCCTGTTGCAGGAATTCCTCGCGAAAAATTCCGAGCGAGCCCAGCACGACCGCTTCTGGGCCGACGACCTCGTCTACACCACCTCCGGGGCCACAGTGAAGACCAAGGCGGAGATCATGAAAAGTTTCGACGCGGACAAGACCGCGCCCGCCAAGCCTTTGCCGGCGGATGCAAAGCAGTCCGCCGGACAAAGACCGGCCGGCCAGCAGGCCGGAACGGTCCAGCCCACCTACGCCGCCGAGGACATCGTCGTCCGCCCCTATGGCTCGACGGCCGCGCTTACCTTCCGCCTCGTCGCGCACAATCCCGATGGCACGGTGCAGTATTACCGCAACAGCGAGACTCTTCTCCTCCGCGACGGCCGCTGGCAGGTCGTCACCTGGCAGGCGACCAAGGTGCCGCCGCCGGAAAAGAAGTGAGTCCAGGGCAGGCTCAGGCGAGCACCTTGCGCAAGGCCCGGTGGCAGGCCTCCATTTCCTCCGGCAAACCGATGCTGATGCGCGCCCAGTCGAGCATGGGCGGGAACGGCCGGCCGACCTCCACGCCCTCGGCCCGCATTTTCGCGATGAAATCCGCGGCCGGCATCCCGGTCTTGAAGAACACGAAGTTGCCCTGCGGCACGGCGTAGTCGCGGCCCAGCTTCCTGATCTCCCCGACCAGGGCCTCGCGCCCCGCCTTGAGCTGCGCCCGGGCGGTGGTCACAAAGGCCGCATCGTTCAGCGAGGCGGTGGCGGCGGCGATGGTCACGATGCTCAGGCTGCCGGTCATGCGCGCCTTGAGCGACACCGCGAGTTTCTCCGGCATCACGGCGTAGCCGAGCCTCATGCCCGCCATGCCGTAGAGCTTGGAGAAGGTGCGCGCCACGACGACATTGCGGCCCTCGATTGCCAGCGGCGCGCAGGTGCGCCCGGCAAAATCGTCGGTCAGCTGGAGGTAGGCCTCGTCGATGAAGACCGTGGCGCGCTCCGATTGCTTGCGGACAAATTTTTTCAGTTCCGCCGCGTCGCACACCGTGCCGGTGGGATTGTTGGGATTGACGATATAGATCAGCGAGGTGTGCGGGCCCACCGCCGCGGCCATGGCCGGCAGGTCGTGTTCCAGCCGCGCGTTGAGGGGGATGCGCACGGCCTTGCCGCCGACACGGTCTGCGGCGTTCAACAGCGCCATGTAACTGGGATGCGCCGCGACGATCTCGCCCTTTTCCAGGCCGAAATGAAACCCGGCCACGTCGAGGATTTCGCCCGACCCCGCGCCCATCACGATCTGGGAGGGGCGGCAGCCCTCGCGCGCCGCGATCAGCTCGAGCAGCGCCTGCTCCTCGGCGTCGGCATAACGAAACGAGGTGTCGACGGCGGCGCGCATCGCCGCTTTGGCGGAGGGGGCCGGGCCGAAGGGGTTCTCGTTGTAGTTGAGCCGCACCAGGCCGGGGCTGACGGGCACACGGCGGGGCGCGGTGCCAGGAGCCTGGGCGAGGAGGCGCGCGTGCGGCGCGAGGGCCGTGGCAGCGACAGTGAGGCCGGCGGCTTTGAGCCATTGCCGGCGATCAAGCAGAGTGTTCATGGACGGGAGGGGTTGGGGCGATGCGGTGACGGGGCGGCCCCATGCCAGCAGAAACCGCCCGGCAGGCAACCCCGCAGGCATGACCCGGCCCGTGCCGGTCTTTCACCTCCGGCTCAGGATTTTAATCCGCTCTTCTGGACCTTGAAGCACTCGGTGCACATGCCGTGGGTGAACTCGATGTGGCTCCGCGAGCTGAAGTAATCCTCCACCTGCTGCCAGTAGCCCTCGTCATTGCGCACCTTCTTGCACCATGCACAGATCGGGAGCAAACCCGACAGCGCCTGCACCTCCGCGTGGGCGCTGCTCAACTCCTCGTGGCGCAACTGCAGGTTCGCCAGCAACAGGCTGACAAACAACGCTACCATGAAGAAACTCACCTCCAGATCGCCGAGGATCTGCAGCGAAGCCGACGCCTCGGTCCAGCCGCGCACGCTGAAAAGAATGGCGAGCCCGACCCGCAGGCCGTGAAAGATCCCGTGCAGCAGAAAGGCACTCGCCGGGAAAACGAGAGATTTCCAGAACATGGGCCGCGCCTGGCGCAGGCACCACGCCGAGGCCAGCGAGAGACCGCCCCAGATGATGCCGTTGCAGACCATGCGCCAGGTGGAGGCCTGGGAGAGGCCCAGGAACCACGTCAGTGTCGCGAGATGAAGCAGAACGACGACGCCCGCCAGTTTCCATTGCCGCGGCAGGTGGGCGGTGCGCTGCGCGCCGAGGAAAAGCGCGACGTGTCCGACTGTGACCAGCAGCGTCGGGACGAGTTTGGCCGCCCAGTAAGGAAGCTCCGGGCGCGCGGCAAAGAAGATGTCCGCCGCCGTCATCACCCACGCCGACAGCATCCAGTAGCGCATGGTGGAGGAACGCCCTTGCCGCCACCAGTAATGCGTCAACAGGCCCGCCAATATCGCGCCTATGACGATGTTGGTGAGATAGGTGATGGTCTCCTGACCCATGCGGCGACAATAGGTGGAACAAATCGGGAGGAAAGCGCTTTTTCTGCCCCCGGCCAACTGAACCATTGCGAGCGGGACCGCGTTCGCCGATAAACACACCCCGATGTCCGCCGTTGATCCCTCCACCCCGGCACCGCACCGCCGCCGCCCCCGGTATGCGGGCAAAAATCCCCGGCGTTTCGAGGAGAAATACAAGGAACTCGACCCGGCACGCTATGCCGGCGATGTCGCCAAGGTGCTCGCCGCCGGCAAGACCCCGGTGGGCACCCACCGCCCCATCATGGTCGCGGAGATTCTGGCTGTGCTCGCGCTGCAGCCCGGCGAGGTCGCCGTGGACTGCACGCTTGGCTACGGCGGCCACGCCCGTGAGCTGCTCCCGCCGCTGGCCCCGCGCGGTCGTCTGATCGGACTGGATGTCGATCCGGTCGAACATCCCAAGACCACCGCCCGCCTGCGCGCCGCCGGCTTTGGCGAGGACGTGTTCACCGCCGTCCGTGCCAACTTTGCCGGCTTGCCCAAGGTGCTCGCCCAGCTCGGCCTCTCCGGCGCCGACGCCATCCTCGCCGATCTCGGGGTGTCCTCGATGCAACTGGACGACCCGGCGCGCGGTTTCACTTTCAAGGCCGACAGCCCGCTCGACCTGCGGTTGAATCCGGCCCGCCCGCCCTCGGCCGCCGACTGGCTGGCCCGGGTCTCCGAGTCGGACCTCGCGACCGCGCTCACCGAAAATTCCGACGAACCCCACGCCGCATTGCTCGCCCGTGAACTCACGGTCCGGCGCAAAGTCACTCCCTTCACCCGCACACTTCCGCTCGCCGACGCCGTCCGGGCCATCCTCCGCGAACGTGCCGCCCGCTTTGACCCAGAGGCCGCCGATGACTGCGTGCGCCGCGTGTTTCAAGCGCTCCGCATCGCCGTGAACGACGAGTTCGGCGTGCTCGACCTGTTCCTGCGTCAGCTGCCATCCTGCCTGAAACCCGGCGGGCGCGTGGCAATCCTGACTTTTCACTCCGGCGAGGATCGCCGCGTAAAGCTCGCCTTCCGTGAAGGCCTCCGCGCCGGACACTATGCCGCGGCCAGTGGGGAAGTTACCCGCGCCGGCCCGGCCGAACGCCGGGCCAATCCTCGCAGCACCTCCGCCAAGCTTCGCTGGGCCGTGCGGGCGTGACCGGCGACGGCGGTCACCTTTTTTGGAGCTTCCGTCTGTCCGCTATTTCGCGATCCTGTGGTTTGTCTGTCTGATCCTGGGCGTTGGTGCCTTCGTGGTTCGCTGGACTCCCGCCCCATGAAAATCAAGTCCGCCTCCTTTGCCCTCAGCGCGCCCGATCTGGCTTCGTGCCCACCCGCCGGGCTGCCGGAGTTCGCCTTCATCGGCCGCTCCAATGTCGGCAAATCGTCTCTGATCAACCTGCTGACAGAAAAAAAAGACCTGGCGAGAGTGTCCGATCTGCCTGGCAAGACGCAGCTGCTGAATTTCTTCACGATTAACGGCACGTGGACCCTCGTGGATCTGCCCGGCTACGGCTACGCCCATGTCGCCAAGACCCAACGCCAGGAATTCAACACCGCGGTGCGCGACTACCTTGGCCACCGGCCGACGCTGCGCCGCATTTTTGTGCTGATTGATTCCCGCCACGAGCCGGCCGAGATGGACCTGAAGTTTGTGCACTGGCTTGGCACCCACGCGCTGCCCTTCGCCCTCATCTTCACCAAGATCGACAAGCAGGCCGCGCAACATTCGCGTCACACCATCGCGCAGTTCCGGCAGGCCATGGCCAAGTCCACCGACGCGCAGCCGCCGGTCTTCGCGAGTTCCTCCACGACCAAGAGTGGCCGGGCCGAGATCCTCGCCTTCATCGCGCAGTCCTTGCCGGCCCACAACACGCCCAAAGCCCTCGCCCTCGCCCCGATGATGAACCACCCGCGCCGGCCGCGCTCGACCGAAATCGCGATTCCAGAAGCGGACGACGACTCCGACGAATAGTCTGTCCTCCGTCTTCTGTCCACCGTCCTCTGTTGCCTGACCACCTCGACCTCCCCGCCTGCGCCGGCTGCGGCCGCTGCTGCCATCTGGTGGTCGAACTCCGCGCGGGTGATATCGTCCCGGAAGCATTTGTCGTCGAGCACGCCGGGGTGCGCTGCCTGGATCAGCATGGCGACGGTGCCTGCGTGGCCCTCGATCCCGCGACCCGCCTCTGCACGATCTACGCCGACCGCCCGCAAACCTGCCGAGACTTCAACCGCGGCGCGAGCCTGTGCCGGCAGATTCTGCTGAGACCGCTTCCCCGGCCCGCCTGACCCCAGCAGCCCCGGAAAATCTAGCGCTTCGGTTTAAGTCAACTATTAGTTGACATCAGGCAGCGCTGTTTGCCCCTTTTCAGCACAGCTGGGAATACTTCCAAGCCAACCATCAAGTCCCGGTCGGCCCAAAGAAAAGCCGCCCCGGGAAAATACCCGGGGCGGCGTGGTTTTCTTTAGAATCGGCGCTCACGGCGGTCGGAGCCCGCGATGAGGTAAATCATCGCGACCGACAACCAGGAGACCGAGATGGCGATTACAGTCATCATGACTTTATCGTCCTCCATGCCGCTTGCAGCGGCGGTCTGGGCCCCTTCCCACCCAGCAGGTCGAGGCGTTTTTAATCAACGGCGGGAGAGAACCGTTCCTCTCCGTCAGCGCAAAAAATGACCCTTTTTCGTCCGCTGGCAAGCGGTCGGCGGGTAAATTTCTGCCTGCTGGGCCTCAACGTTTAACGCAGTATTTTTACCAACCTGCCGCTGAAACTGCCTGGCACCCGGCCTGCCTGATGGGGCTCTGGGCCGGCTTGACAGGTCAGGCCAGTGTCGCCGCCAGCGTGACCTTCGCGTTGAGCAGCCGCGAGATCGGGCAGCCGGCCTTGGCTTTTGCGGTGATCTCGTCGAACTTCGCCGCGTCGATGCCGGGGATCTTCGCCTTGAGCACGAGGTGCGAGGCCGTGACGGTCCAGCCGGCGGGCGGAACGTTGTCGAGGCTGACCTCGGCGGTGACATCGAGCCGGTCGGGCGTGAAGCCGGCCTCGCCGAGCATGGCGGAAAGCGCCATTGCGAAACAGCCGGCGTGCGCCGCTGCGATCAACTCCTCGGGGTTGGTGCCGGCGCCCGACTCGAAACGTGAGCCGAACGAGTATTCCGTGTTCTTCAGCGCGCCACCGGGAGCGGTGAGCGAGCCCTTGCCGGATTTGAGTGAACCTTGCCAGACAGCGGATGCAGTGCGTTTCATGATGGTGTGTGGTTGGGCCGCCATAAAAACCAATCCCGCCCGCAACGCAACTTCCCTTCCGGTCAAATCGCGATCACGCCTTCCGCAAACAGCACTGCTTGTATTTCTTGCCGCTGCCGCAAGGGCACGGCTCGTTTCGGCCGATCTTGGGCACTGTCGCCTTGTAGGGCGCCGGGCCGAGCCGGGCCTCGCGGTTGTAGAGCCAGGTGCCGTTTATCCGCAAAAATTCCGCCTTCTCGTGCAGCACCTTTTCGACGCCCTCTTCCGTGCCGTAGGCCGAGAAATCAACGTAGGCCTTGTCGGGATTTTCCGTCGCCTCGTTCGCATGCACTTCCAGTCGCGTCCAAGTCATCGACGGCTCACCTTCCTCGACGACGTAGGGCTTGCCCACTGTCGGCCGGTAGCTGTCGTGCAGGAATTTAAAATTGTGCGCCACATGCGCCGTGAAACGGGCGCGCATCAGCTGCTCCGGTGTCGCCGGCTGCTTTTTCCCCGCATGGAATAGCTCGCAGCACAATTCGAACCGTTGCCCGCTGCCGCAGGGGCAGGGCTGTCCGCGTTTGGGTTGGTGGTCCTTGGTCGGAGCGGAAGACATGCCCATGACCTACCGTGGGGTCGCCCGCAAAGGCGAGGGCAAAGCTGCCGGCCCCGGTCTCACGAGTGGCGGAGCCAGAACGCCCAGATCAGTCCGCCGCCGCCGATCAGAAACAGCACCACGGCGAAGGCCATCCAGAGGTTCACCTTGGTCGTGCGCTTGTGCACATTGACGATCGGTCCCGGTTGATTTTGGTCGAAACCCATGGTGGTGCGCGCCAGTTATTCGCCGATCTTGGGGTTGTCGATGCCGAGGGCGTCCGCCAGGTCGGTCAGGTGCTCCTGCTCCTGCGCGATGATCTTCCGCAAGACCTCGCCCAGACCGTATTCACCCATGGCCTCCGCTTGCCGGATCCGCGTGCGGTAGGCCTTGATCGTGTCCGCCTCGTTTTGCAGGTCGAAGCGCAGCATGTCCTCGGCCTTGGCGGACAGCTTCACCGGCTGCGGGACGGTGATGGGCGTGCCGTTGAAGTAGTCGATCTGCTTCGCGATCTGCAGCGCGTGGTCCAGCTCCTCGCTGGCGTGCCGCTTGAGTTCGCTGGCGATGGCCTGGTATTTCGCGCCCTTCATCGTCTGGCTGTAGACGGTATAGGCGATGAT
>JANNDM010000024.1:0-8313 GCA_031387725.1 Verrucomicrobiota bacterium
CCGACTCGATCCAGCCGTCCGAGCCCCGGAGGTAGAGATCGAAATGACTTTCCGCTCCGGTGACCGGAGTGCCCTCCTTGTTCAGGTAGCCGATGAGATGCGCGGCCAGCCCGTTGCCGGGATAAACGCGGCGGTAAACCCTCTCGGCCGTGAGGCCGCGAATGTTGAGCGCCTCAATCCGGTCGAACGTGGGCTCGTCCACTCCTTCGCATAGCTTGACCCAGCGATCCTTGGTCAGGCCGTCGACCTGGCCGTCGCGCTGGTCGGCCTCGGGCTTGATGCGGCGCCGGGCGGGCACAAAGGCTTTTTCCACCACGGCCACGGGCACCTTCAGCAGGGCGGCCAGTTGGGCGTGCTTGGTCTGTTCTTCGAACCAGCGGCGGGTGCGCTTCGCCGGATTCTTGTCGGCTTGCAGATATTCGTCGAGGGCCCAGGCATCGACCGCCACGGTCATTTCTGACCGGCTGGTCGCCAGCAGATTGCCGCGCGCATCGAGGATGGTGCCCCGTTTGGCGTGCTCGATGACGATCTGCCGCCGGGCCTTGTCCACGAAGCGCAGCAGTTCGTCGCGGTCGATCACGTGCAGGAAAACCAGCCGCACGCCCACCGCCATGAAGCAGACGGCGACCCCAAGGGACAGCAGTGTCAGGCGGTGGTTGGCGAAGCCTTTCGACATGGAGTTAGCGCAACGACGCGGTCACGACGCGAAACGTGGGGGCGCTGTCGTCCGTTTGGTCCGACGCGAGGTTGAAAATCTCCCGGTTGCGCTTGGCGGCGAGGATCAGCTCCGGCGACACGTCGACGCGGCGCACCTGAACCTCACGCGGCGTGGCCAAAGCCAGCCGCATCACTTGATTTTGCCGGAGGAGCGTGTCGGGATTGACCGCGGCGGCGACCTCGGCGCTGACCTCATCGAGCCGACGCTCGACCTCAGTGAGCTTGGCGGCGAGCGCCCGGCTGTGATTGGCGGTCTGGGACATTTTCTGCCGGACCCAGACGGCGCCCAGGCCGAGGGAGCCGGAAAAAACCAGCAGCAACAGGGTCAGGGCAATGAGCCGGTTGATGTGCGCTTGGGTCGGAGGTGGTTTCATTTGGGGTCAGAGCTTGCGGAGGGCGCGCAGCTTGGCGGAGCGGCTGCGGAGGTTGGCGGAAATCTCGGCGGCGGACGGCACGACGGGTTTGCGCGTCAGCGGTTCGGCGTGTTTGGCGCGCAGCTGCTGCGGCGTGGCGTCGTTGGCATCGACCGGCTGGCCGCACTGCGCCCGAAAAAATTGCTTCACCGGCCGGTCCTCGAGGGAATGAAAGCTGATGACGGCGAGCACGCCGCCGGGGGCGAGCTTGGCAAAGGCCGCAGGGAGGGCGCGCGCGATGGCGCCGAGCTCGTCATTGACGGCGATGCGGATGCCCTGGAAGGCCCGGGTCGCCGGATGGATGCGGCTCTCGCGTTTGGCGGCGGCGGGGATGGAGTCGGCGATCAGCTCGGCGAGCGAGGTCGTGCGGGCCAGCGCCCCGGTGCCCCGCGCCGACTCGATGGCGCGAACCACGCGATTCCAGTTCTTTTCCTCACCGTAATCCCGGATGGCGCGGACGAGTAAATCGTGGCTGGCGACCTCCAGCCATTGGGCGGCGGGAAGGCCGGAGCGCGGATCCATGCGCATGTCGGCCGGGGCATCGTGGCGGAACGCAAAACCACGATCCGCCTCGTCGAGCTGGAAGGACGAGACGCCGAGGTCGAACAGGATGCCGTGGAAACCTGTGTCGGGCAGCGCCGCCAAGTCGCCAAAGTTCAAATCAACGAAACGGAAAGTCGCGGGAAACTCGGTGCGCAGGGCGGTCGTGCGGTCCGCGGCGGTGGGATCACGGTCGAGGGCGACGACCGAGGCGCCGCTGGCCAGGAGGGCACGGGTATGGCCGCCGCCACCGAAAGTGCAGTCGAGCTGGCACGAGCCCGGGAGCGGCGCGAGGTATTCAAGCACCTCGTGCAACATCACGGGTTGGTGCCCCGGGTTCATGGCGCGGGAGGTAAACTCAAGAGCGGGCGCGGGCATGGAGTTTCTTCCACGGGAGGGCCAGCGAGCTCGGCTCGCGCAGGACGGAGCGGCGGTTCGCGCAGAAAATCGGCAGGAGCTTGGGCAGCGGCTGGGGGCGGATCAGCGTGACGAGAGTTTTCATGCTTAGAGTCCGATGCGGCGCATCATGTCGCCGAAGTTTTCGCCGGCGGTGCTGCGGGACATTTCCGTCCAGCGGGTCGGGCTGAGGATGTTGAAGGTGTCGCCCATGCCGGAGAGCACGGCCTCCTTGGCGATGCCGGCGTGACGCAACAGACCGGCGCTGACGCCAAAGCGACCCTGCTTGTCGAAGGTGAACGAGAGCGCCTCGGAAAAAATCTTGGCCTTCACCGCCTGCGCGTCGCGGTCCGACAATTTCATCTCCGCAATCTGCGCGAGGAGTTTATCCACGCGCGCCGGTGGCAGCACCGCGATGTATGCGTCGGGATGCGGAATCGCTAGGAACGTCTCCGTGTCCGTGTGCACCCAGCGCCACAACGACGGGATCGTCAGACGATTCTTGTCGTCGAGCGTGTGCTCGAAACGGCCGGAATAAACGGTTGTGCCTGATTGTGCCATGGATGCGTTCTGGATGCCCTTTCACCCAGAACGCTGCATTTCTCCCCATTTCGCCCCCCGCAAGCAAGTAAAAATTAGCCAGAAATCGTCAAAACTTGTTCACAAATTGGCCACTTAGGCAGGAAACCAAGATTCGCCGCGGATTGTGCGGATGGACGCGGATGAAACAGCCGACGCCAAGCCTATGACTGGCGGGCGTGGTTGGGCACGGAAGAGCCCGGAGGGAATTGGCCACAAAAAGCACAAAGCTCACAAAAATGATTCTGACCGAAAAGCCTCAGGCTGGGGCTTCCTACTGCCCCGCCCTGCCCTCAAATTCCCGATGCCTCACCGCTCTTGATATGAGGCATCACGAGTGGCACCTTGATCGCGTGAAGACGATCTCGATCACCCAACTCCACGCAGCGACGGCCCGCTGGGTGCGCGCGGCCGCCAAAGAGAGTTTCATCGTGACTGATCGGGGCAAGAAAGTCACCATACTTGAACGCCGCCCTTCCGCTGCGCCGCATTTCGGGCTGAAGGGCCTCGACGTGATCAAGTCACCCTGACCGAGCACGTCCTGCTCCCGGCAACTTGTAACCTATTAGGTTACAAACGGCCGGGGCGAAACTCACTTGATTGCCCGGTTGGTCGCCAGCACCGCGGCTTTCATGGGCTCGGCGACGAGCGGAAAGGTGCCGAGGAGGGGAAAAGGCGGCCGCCGCCTACGTTCGATCGAGCTACGGCGCGGCAGGGAGAGACCGTTCGCCCTCACCAGACGCGAGACTCAGGCAACTTCCAGCCGGATGATCCGCACTTCCTTGACCGCGTGATCAATCCAGTAAGTGACAATGATGTCGTCGAAGCACTTCACGTCGTAGATCCGACCGGCCGGCGATTTTCCTGAAAGTCCGGCGCGGTGAAGGGCGTGGAGCTGAGCTGCCGCAAGGCCTGTTCCATTTTCAGCCGGGTCCGGCGTTCGCAGCCCAGCAGCGCATGCGAGGCTTCCGCCGAGAGCCAGAATGCGTAGCCCATCACTCAGGCTCCGCTTTTCCCCAGTTCCCGGCTCAATTCCAACACATGGTCCAGCGACACTTTTTCACCCGCTTCCATTGTTTGCCATGTGGCGTCGAGCGATGCCGTATAGCCAGCCTCCTGCCGACGAGCCGAATGCCTGAGGTAGGCAGCCAGATAGCTTTTATCCGCCGCGGGCAGGCGTTCCAACTCGGACTTCAGCTCGGCGAGTGACATGGCTCGGACGTTAGTGTGACCAGGGGTAATGTCAACGCACGGGGCAGGCCCTGACTCGCGCCTTGCCACGGGTTCAAACCGGGCAATTTTCAGGCCGTGGCGCTGCGTTACCTCACGATTGATTTCAACTCGTTCTTCGCCTCGGTGGAGCAGCAGGAACGGCCGGAGTTGCGGGGCAAGCCCGTCGGCATCGTCCCCGTGCTGGCCGAGACCACCGGCTGCATCGCCGTCAGCATCGAGGCGAAGAAGCTGGGCCTGACGCGCAACGCCCGCGTGACCGAAGCCCGCCGCCTCTGCCCCGGCCTGGTGCTCGTCGAGGCCCGGCCCGAAACCTACATCAATTATCACCGCCGGCTCATCGCGGTCATCGAGTCCTGCATCCATGTCACCAAGGTCCAGTCGATCGACGAGCTGACCTGCGAGCTGACCACGCGCTTCGCCCCGCCCGCCGAGGCCGTGGCGCTGGCGAAGCGCATCAAGGCCAAAATCTCCCGCGAGGTCGGCCCGTGCCTGCGCAGTTCCATCGGCCTCGCCCCCACCTGGCTGCTCGCCAAGGTCGCGTCGGACATGCAGAAACCCGACGGCCTCGTCATCCTCGACGAGACAGACCTGCCGGCGAAAATCCTGCATCTCGCGCCGGGCGACATCTCCGGCATCGGACCCAACATGCAGGAGCGGCTGAGGGCGCGGAGCATCACCACCATGGCCCAACTCTACGCCGCCACGATGGCCGAATTTCGGGGCATCTGGCAAAGC
This sequence comes from Verrucomicrobiota bacterium, assembly GCA_031387725.1. Lineage (GTDB taxonomy): Bacteria > Verrucomicrobiota > Verrucomicrobiia > Opitutales > Opitutaceae > Lacunisphaera. The sequence goes on from JANNDM010000024.1 coordinate 4,614, forward strand.
GTGCGCGGCGAACAGCTCTGGCGGCTGCTGCACGGCGAGGATCTGCCGTTCTTCGAGCAACAGACCGGCTCGACCATCGGCCATGGCCACGTGCTGCCGCCCGCGCGGCGCAACCCCGAGGCGGCGCTCGCGGTGTTGCACCGCCTGCTGCAAAAAGCCGCGATGCGCCTGCGGCACGGTGGCTATTGCGCCGGCGGCCTCAGTGTGGCGGTCGACTACCGGGACGACACGAGCTGGAGCTCCGAACTCCGGCTCACCGAGACCCAGGATACGCTCGAACTGACGCGGGCGCTCGGCCAGTTGTGGAAAAAACGCCCGGCCCCGGATCGCAAACGCGTCCCGTTGCGCATCGGGGTGCATCTGACGCACCTGCTGGACCTGCGGCTGCACACCCCCGACTTGTTCGAGCAGAAAACGGAGGAGACCCACAGCCGGCTGTTCACCGCGGTGGATCACCTGAACAAGGTGCTCGGCAAGAACACGGTCTATCTGGGAGGCGCGCACGGCGCCACGGCGGACGCGCCGAAGCGCAGCGCCTTCACCCGCATCCCCGAGCCGGAAATCGAGGAGATCGACCGGAGCTTCGAGGGCCGGCTGAAGAAAAAGAAACCCGCGCCGCCTGAACCGGAAGCCTGGTAGGACCCAATTCGGTGGTAATACCAATAGCTATAGATAAACAGACTGTCATTGCGAGGCGCTGAGTGACGAAGCAATTCATCTGGATCGCCACGGCGCGCTTCGCGCCCCTCGCGATGACAATAGTCTAAAACTTAAGTGACGCTGGTATAAGGCGCAGCAAGACTGCGCCCCGACGAAACCCGCGCCGGGCGGGCCGTTTCGGAGCTTCACTTCCACTCCGTCTTGCTGATAACTCACCCCGTGATTGCTCCCACCGACATCCAGCTCATCGGCACCGAGGTCGCCCTCCGTTGGGAAGATGGCCACGAGAGTTTCATTTCCTTCGCCACGCTGCGCTCCGCCTCGCCGAGCGCGGCCGTGCGCGGCGAGCGCGACATCTTCGGCAACCAATACGGCGGCGAGGCACCCCGGAATTACGTCGGAGTCGACGTGACCGGCTGGGAACGCATCGGCAACTACGCCATCCGGTTCGATTTCAGCGACGGCCACCGCACGGGACTCTACAGCTACGATCTCCTGCGGGAACTCGGCGAAGCGCCAAAAGAGTGATTGTCATCGCGAGCCCGGCAACGCCGGGCGTGGCGATCCACCGGGATTGCTTCGTCGTCCGGCAACGCCGGACTCCTCGCAATGACAAGCCCATGCCCTACCGTCCGGCCACGACGCCGCGCTCGCTCTTCTCGACGAAGTTGAGGAAATGCTGGAAATCTCCCGTCGAGCCCAAGGGGTGAGAGCGCATCCGTTCGAAGGCCTGGGTGCGATTGTGCCCCGCGCGATAGAATATCCGGAATGCCTGTTTGATCGCGTCGAGCCGCTCCGGGGCGAAGCCGTTGCGCTCCAGCCCGATCTTGTTGATCGAACGGGCAATGGCGGGATTGCCGTCGGCGATGACGAAGGGCGGCACATCCTGCACGACCTTTGTCATGGCGCCGACCATCGCATTGGCACCAATGCGGCAGAACTGGTGCACGCCGCACTTGGCCCCGAGCCCGACATGATTCTCGATGATCACATGTCCCGCGAGCCCGACCGAGTTGCTCGCGATGATGTGGCTGCCCAGCTGGCAATCGTGCGCGATGTGGCTGTAGGCGAGGATGGTGTTGTCGTGGCCGAGCACGGTGAACTCCCCGTCATTGGTGGCGGCGTGCACGCTGACGTATTCCCGGAAGACATTGCGGTCGCCGATCTTCACCCCGGGTTTGCCGCCCCGGTATTTCAGGTCCTGGGTCTTGGTGCCGATGCAGGTGAAGGGGAACAGTTCGCAGAGCGTGCCAATCGTGGTGTGGCCTTCCACACTGGCATGATGGTGCAGCACGGTGCCGGGGCCGATGACCGATTGCGCCCCGACATAGGCGTAGGCGCCGATCACGACGTCTTCGCCCAAATCCGCGCCCGATTCGACGATGGCGGTGGGGTGGATCTGCTTCGGCATGGCTTCAGTCGAGCGCGCTGTTATCCACCGTGGCGAACATCAGGTCCGCCGAGCAAACGACCTGGTCGCCGACGCTGCACTCCCCCTCGGCGCACGCGATGGTGCCGCGCACCTTGGTAAGTTTGACCTTCACGCTCAACTGGTCGCCGGGGCGGACCGGCTTGCGCCACTTCACCTTGTCGCAGCTCATGAACAACGCCGTCTTCCCCTCCATCGAACCGCGGCGGAGCATCAGAATCCCGGCGGCCTGGGCCATGGCCTCGATCTGCAGCACACCGGGCATGACGGGGTTGCCGGGATAGTGGCCTTGAAAAAACGGTTCATTGAAAGTGATGTTCTTGATCGCGGTGAGCGAGTCCTCCGTCAGCTCCAGCACCCGATCGAGCATCACGAAAGGGTAGCGATGGGGCAGCGTGTCGAGGACCCGGCGGATATCGAGCGTGGTCTCGGTGGCGAGGACAGCCTTCGGCACGGCGGGCTTGACCGCCTTCTTGCCGCCCTTCTGCCAGGTGGTGAATTTCTCAAACAGGATCTTGGTCAGCTCGGCGTTGAGCGCGTGCCCGGGCCGCGTGGCGACAATGTGGGCCTTGAGGGGAATCCCGAGGAGCGTGATGTCACCGATGATGTCGAGGATCTTGTGCCGCACAAATTCGTCGGCAAAGCGCAGCGGTTCCTTTGAGATGATCTTGTCGCCCTTGAGGACGATCGCGCTGTCGAGCGAGCCGCCCTTGATCTTGCCCAGCTTCAAGAGCTCCTCGATATCCTCGTAAATGGTGAAGGTGCGCGCGGCCGCGACCTGGGTGATGTAGACCTCGGGGTCGATGACGAGCGAGAGGTGCTGGGTGTGGATGCCACGATCGTCGGCGCTCGTGCAGGTGATTTTCAGGCCGTCATACGGCAGCGCGATCACCGAGGAATTGCCGCGTGAGACGGAGATTGTTTCGGTCAGGGAGAAATACTCGCGCTCGGCCTCTTGCTCCACCGGCTCGCCCTGTTGGATGAGCTTCACAAACTCGCGGGCGGAGCCGTCGAGGATCGGCGGCTCGCTGGCGTCCATTTCAATGACGAGGTTGTCCACCCCGCAGCCGCTGAGGGCGCTGAGTACGTGCTCGACGGTGTGGATCTTGGCGTGACCCGACTGGATGGTGGTGGCCCGCACGAGGTCGGTGACGAGGTCCACCCGGGGCTTGATCTCCGGGTGACCATGCAGGTCGACGCGCCGGAACACGATGCCGTGGTTCGCGGGCGCGGGCTTAAGGGTCAGGTGCACGGCGTCTCCGGTGTGCAGGGCGTTGCCCTTGATGGAGACCTCGCGCAGAAGGGTGCGCTGCTTCATGGGTATGTCGCCGCAGTGTCGGAAACCTCTTGGAAATGACAAGCTTGGAGATAACCGGCAGCCGGGCCTTACCCCGCCGTAGAAGAATTCGGAGGGCGGTGTTGACATCGCCGAAACGGCATCGGTAATTCTATCCCTTTACGTAACCAAAACATCTTACCCGTCCCGTCATGCCCGCAGCCAACGATCTCAAAAAAGGCCAAGTCATCACCTTCAACGGCGAGCCGCACCTCATCATGGAGACGCAGCATCGCACGCCGGGCAACCTCCGCGCCTTCGTCCAGGTGAAGATG
>JANNDM010000074.1:0-7856 GCA_031387725.1 Verrucomicrobiota bacterium
ATCGCGGCAAGATCCTCGCCGGCATGGCCGCGTTCAAGGCGCACGCCGCCTTCGGTTTCTGGCACCGGGGCATGGAGAAGCTGATGGCAAATGAGATCGGGAAAACCTACGACGCCATGGGCCTGCTTGGCCGCATCACGAGCCGCAAGGATCTGCCCGGCGACCGGGTGTTAACCCATTACATCAAGACCGCCATAAAACTTCACGACTCCGGCGCACCCGCCCGCACCAAGCCGAAACCCAAGCCCCCCGTGCCCGTCCCCGCCGACCTAGGCGCCGCGCTGCGGAAAAACAAGCAGGCCGCCGCACACTGGGCGGATATCAGCCCGAGCGGCCGCCGCGAATACATCGAGTGGATCACAGGTGCCAAGCGCCCCGAGACCCGCGCCGCGCGCCTTGCCACCACCATCGAATGGACCGCCCAGGGCAAGAAGCGGAATTGGAAATATGAGAACTGCTGACCACGCCACCGCTCCCACGGCGGAAGGAAACGGTGCGCTGGCGGGTTGAATGGCTTCGCTTGCGGTCGGGTGGCGCCCGCCCTATCCTCACGGTCAATATGTATTACGCATCCGCCCTTGTCGCCGTGGTCAGCGTCGCCGGCTACCACCTTTCCATCAAGTCGCAGTCCCCCACGGTGAACCCGTTCCTGCCGCTCGCTGCCGCGTATTTCATCGCATTCTTCGTCTGTGTGGCGGGGTTGTTCCTCTGGAGCGACGGTTCCCGCTCGCTCACCGCCCTGCGCCCGAATGTGGTCTGGCTGGCGCTCAGCGTCGTGGGCATCGAGGTGGGATTCCTCCTCGCCTACCGCGCCGGCTGGAACGTGGGTTACGCCGCGCTGCTCGTCAATGTCTGCTCCACCCTCGTGCTCCTGCCCGTCGCCTTGTTCTATTTCAAGGATCAGCTCGACCCCCGGAAGATCGCCGGGATCGTGCTCAGCCTGGCCGGCCTGGCCTTGCTGATTAAAAAATAATTTGGCACCTCCGGGCGAAAGCAACCAGCGGACGAGCCCCATGCAGCAATCAAAAGACCCTCTTCATGGCATCACGCTGGAGAAAATCCTGGAGGCGCTCGTCGCGCACCACGGCTGGCGCGGGCTGGCGGCGCAGATCGAGATCCGCTGTTTTATGTTCGACCCGAGCATCACCTCCTCATTGAAATTTCTGCGCCGCACGCCGTGGGCCCGCGCCAAAGTGGAGCAGCTTTACCGCGAACTCGCCGCAACCCAAATAACCCCCTGATTTAGCCCCACTCCCTCATGAAAGAATTCCTCGCTGTGTTCCTCACCCTTGGTCTGGCCGCCACCCTTTCCGCGGAAAAGCTCGACCTCGGCGCGGGCCGCTCCGCCCAGCTCACCGTGCCCGCCGGCTGGATCGCGGCCAAGCCGATGGATGGCTTGCCCGCCGGTCCCGCCAACGCCACCTCGGTGCGCTATGTCACGAAAAGCGGCAGCAACGACGCCGTGCTCATCTCGCTGCTGCCGGTGCCTGATGAACAATTTGCCGACCCGGCCGTGCTCCAGGAGATGATTGAAGAATCCACGCGACAGTTTGCCGAGGCCTCGGTGGAGCACAAAGCCTACCTCAAGGATTTCAAGGTGGCCGGTAAATCCGGGTATGCGTGCCTGTTCACCGACGATGGCCTGGTCGGCCTGCCCACCAAGAAAGACGACTACAAGACCCTGACCTCCTGCTATGTTTATCTCGGAGATCGCCTGCTTTTGGTCGCAACGATTTTCTCCGACGACCCCACTGCCCCGGCCTTCACGGAGGCGCGGCGCCTGGTGCAGTCACTGACCCTGACTTCGTCCCAAAAACCGATCTGATCTCGCGCGGGGAACGATGGTGGAACGCGGCCTCCGGACGCGTTTCTTGAATGTCAGGCTAACCCGCCCGGAGGTCGGGTTCCACCCAGGGCATGCTCACGTCCCTGGCAGCATCCGCACCCGGCGGTGTTTCTGGGGGAACTGAAGCGTCACCACCGTGCCGATGCCCTCCTTGCTCTCGATGCCGACATGCCCGCCATGGTCGCGCATGATGCGCTGCACGATCATCAGCCCCAGTCCGTGGCCGCCGGTCTTGGTCGTGTGGTAGGGCGAAAACAATTTTGTCAGATCCTCGGTATTGATGCCGGCGCCGCTGTCGGCGAGGCGGACAAACACCGAATCGTCGTCTGCCCCCACGCGGAGCACCAGCTTGCCCCCGCTCTGCATCGCTTCCATGGCGTTCTTCAGCAGGTTGAAAAACACCTGCTTGAGCTGGTTGCGATCGGCCATGATGATGGGCGTGCTGGCCGGCAGTTCGCCCTCGAGCTTGATGCCGCGGTCCGCGATCTCCTTGGCCTGGAAGCGCAACACATCCTCGATGATCTCAACGACGTTGACCTCCCCGAGGTCGGGCGGGCGCGGCCGGACGGCCTCAAGGAAATTCCGGATGATCCCGTCGAGCCGCGTGACCTCGTCCTGGCAAATCTTGATGGAAGCAGCGAGCGCGTCGGACTCCTTCAGCCCTTTGAGCTTCTTCAATTTCCGTTCGATGAGCTGGAGATGGATGGTGAGCGAGTTGAGCGGGTTGCCGAGTTCGTGGGCGACGCCGGCAGCGAGCAGCAGGATGGAGGAGACCTTTTCGTTCTCGATGAGCTCCGCGGTGGATTTTTTCTCGGTGGTGATGTCGGACAGGATAATGGCGAAACGCGGCGCGCCGCCCTCCCCCTCGCTGAATGGCACCATGTAGAGCCGCACGACGCACGGCGCCGGATAGGTCAGCTCGAACTCCTGCGTGACGAGCGGATGTCCCTCCTTCTGGCCGGGCTGCCCCTCGAGCGAGGCGCGCAGGCCGGGCACCAGCCGCCAGAGCGTCGCCGCCGCCCCGGCCTCGTCCTTGAAGCCGATGAGCCGGGCCGCCGCACTGTTGGCGTAATCAATCTCCCCGTCGGCGGTGATGACCAGCACGCCCTCCTTCAGGGTGTTGAAGACCGTGTCGAGCAGCGCGCGTTCGCGCGCCAGCCGCTGCACGAGCGTGCGCAAGCCGGGCGCATCGAGCCGGTCGAGCCGGTCGAGCACTTTGTCGAGCGAACTGGGTTTCTTGCCGGACATGGCGAAGGAGCAAAACGCTCTCGGATGATTCAATCAAACAGTATCATCTGCCCCTCGAGGTCGCGGGGCTGCGCATAGAGCTTGCGCAGGAAACTGTCGCGGTGCACGGCGCTGCGACCGAGCTTGAGGATCGCCGCGCGATGCTCCTCCGTGCCATAGCCCTTGTGCTGGGCGAAACCGTAGCCGGGGTGCACCCGGTCGAGTTCGTCCATCAGGCGGTCGCGGGTGACCTTGGCGATGATCGAGGCCATCGCGATGCACAGCGAACGGGCGTCGCCACTGACCACGCCTTGGTGGGGATAAGGGAAATTCCGCAGCGGCAGGCCGTCGACCAGGATCTGGCATGACACCGTGGGTCGGAAGGAGGCCTTTTCCGCCTCGCTGGCGAACAGATCGGGCTCGACCTTTCGTTCGAAGGCATCAGGCGGGTAGATGCCCTCCAGGGCCCGGCGCATGGCGAGCTTGGTGGCGCCGAGAATGTTGACGGTCTCGATCTCCACCACGGTGGCGGCACCATAATGGGCGTGGATCTGCCCTTGCGCCACCAGGTCCTCGAACTCGACCCACAGCTCCGCGCGCTCCGCGGCGGTGAGCTGCTTCGAGTCGTTCACCCGGCCGGATTTCGCGACGGCCCAGCGACCTTCCAAAAAATCCTGCGACACCAGCACGGCGGCCGCGACGACCGGTCCGGCGAGTGCGCCCCGCCCCGCCTCATCGACGCCGATCAGCCCGCCGAAGCCGTAGATCTGCTTCAGGTCGAATCCGCGGAGCTGGCGGCGTTTGGCCATGCTGCTGGGTCAGCCCGGGCTCAGCGCTTCCATTCGATTTTTTCCTTCGGCTTGGGCAAGGGCAACTCGTCCAGCTTGCCGGCCTCGGACACCACCTCGTAGCAGGTGCGAAAATGGAGCTTGGCGAAGCGACCGAGCGCCCGGGCGCCGAACTTGTCGATGAGGACCCGAGCCTGCGCCTTGGCCTCCGCGCCGGCGCCTTTCTGGAGCTTGCCGCCAAAGTCACGCGACAGATCGCGCATGAGTCGGACATACTCGGCGCGCGCCACGATTGAGGCGGCGGCGACCACGGGGTCCTCCTCGGCCTTGGGGCGCATGGCGAGATCGAAGCGCTCGTGGCCAAGTTTCTTCAGCGCGCGCTGCACAATCGGCTCCTTGGAGAACTGGTCGAGCAGGCCGCGCGGCACCCATTTGCGTTTCAACGCGGCATCGAGCGCGTCGGCGTGGTGCTGGGCGAGGAGGCGGTTGAGGCTGGCATAGGGGCGGGCCATCACCCGGTTGTATTCGCCCATCTCCATGTAGCGCGTCTCGGCCACGACCCCCGGGGTCGCGCGGATGAGTTCGTCGAGTTTGAGAATCTGGGTATCAACGACCGTCTTGCTGTCGCGCACGCCGGCCACCTGCCAGGCCAGCACCGCTTCCTTGCCGGCGATGACCGTGGCCGCGACGACCGGGCCGAACAGGTCACCCTTGCCGCTCTCGTCGAGACCGGCGTGCGGCTCATACCAGTCCGGGTGCAGCACCTCGTCGTAGCCCAGTTTGGGCGCACCCGTGACCTCGGCCTCGATGACGTTCTGCACGAAATCCTCGGTCTCCTTCCCGGCCACGACCACCTTGCCGCTGGTGTAGGCGGTCACATTGACCTTGGGCCCCTTGAAGGCGAAACGCGCGTAGGGCACCTCGGCCTCTTCCCAGTTCTTGGCGGCCACGGCCGCGCGCAGCTTCTCCATCTGGGCGTCGTCGAGCTTGATGGTGTAGGTGGTGATCGCCTTGGGTTTTTCCTCAGCGTCGTCGAACCGTTTTGGCATGCGGAGGATTAGCCACAAAAAGCACGAAAAAGCACGAAGAGAAAATCATGGCTTCCCTGTTCGGGATTTTGCGCCTTTTGTGCCTCTGTGGCTAGCAAGCTTCAGTTGGTTTCCCGGCGCCGCGAGTTTCAGCGCGCTCTGCACGCCTGGTATCGGGTCCACCGGAGGAAACTCCCCTGGCGCCGGGCGCCGTCACTCTACAAGACCGTCGTAGCGGAGTTCATGCTACAGCAGACGCAGGTGGCGACAGTGTTGCCCTATTTCACTCGCTGGCTGCGCGAGCTGCCGGACTTCGCCGCGCTCGCCACCGCCCCCGAGACGAAGGTGACGAAACTCTGGGAAGGCCTCGGTTACTACACCCGCGCCCGCAATCTGCATAAACTGGCCCAAGCCTATGTCGCCGCCCCGGCGAAGCCGCGCACTCCCTCGGAGTGGCACGAACTGCCCGGAGTCGGCCCCTACACGGCCGCAGCCATCACGAGCATCTCGTTCGGCGAACCCGCCGCCGTCGTGGACGGCAACGTCGTGCGCATCCTCGCACGGCTGACCGGCGAAGGCCGGCTGTTTCGCGACGGCACCGAGGCGGTGAAACATTTCACTTCGTTAGCTGACGCGCTGGTCGTCGGCTCGGAACCGGGCGAACACAACCAAGCGATGATGGAACTCGGCGCGACGGTCTGCCTGCGAGCCAACCCGCAATGCCAAATCTGCCCGGTCGCGAAATTCTGCGCCGCCCGAAAGAGCGGCTCACCGGAGAATCTCCCCCGCTTCAGCCCCAAGCCGACCCGGCGAATGTTCGTAATACGAACATTCTGCCTCTATCGCGGCGCCTTGTTGCTCCGGCGCAGCCACGCCCAGGCGAAACGCCTCGTCGGCCTGCACGAGTTGCCTGAGGCGTCCGATCTCGGCGTGAAACCGACAGCAAAGTCCCTCCTCGCCGTGAAGCGCCGGGCGATCACGTGTTTTCAGATCACCGAGTCGATCCATGCCGTGAAGCCCACCGCCACCCTGCTCAAGCGCATCGCTAAAAATGAGGCGATCGAGTGGGTGCCACTGACAAAACTCGATAACGTAACCCTGTCCGGCCCACACCGGCGGTGGATCGGGGAATTGACGAAAGCCTAGTGCATACCGGACCATGCCACACCACCGCATCACGATCTGGGGCAACTCCGGCAGCGGAAAATCAACCCTGGCCGAACTGGCAGGCGCCCAACTAGGCCTGCCGGTTTTCCATCTGGATGTTATTGCATGGGAGAGTGACTGGCGCTTCCGGAGCGAGCCGGACTTTCTAGCTCTACAACGCCTCTGGGTGGAGCAACCCCGCTGGATTATCGAAGGCGTGGGTTGCTGGGCGGGACTGATTGAACGATTCCATCACTCCGATCTGATCATTCACCTCGAAACTCCCGTCGGACTTTGCGAGGAACGGTCGAGGCTTAGGCTGGCCGAGGATTTGATCACGAAGAATCCCTTCATGGTCGAGGACTGCCGCTATGCCGACGTGGCCCAGCGCCAGTTGGAGGTTATCCGTCACTTTGAAGGAAAACTACGCAGTGACATCGAGACATTGCTGCAGGCCGATTTCGTATTGAAGGCGCAAGGACGGCTAGATGGCACCCAGTCCCCTGACACGCTGTGCCGTGAATTGCTGGCCCGGGCGCTGGGGGTCTAACCGAACCGCTTCGCGACTAGCTGCTCGACGCGTTGCTTGGACGACAGAACCTCCTCGGGGGTCAGGCGCGGGCTGAGCTCGATGACGAGCGTGTGCTCGGGCCGCCAGAAGCTGCTGACCATCTCAAAGTCGATCTTGCCTGAGCCAATCGCCTGGTGGTCGCGGCCCTCGGCACTGACGTCGTGCAGGTGGAAGCCGATGGCGCTGGGTGCATTCCTCGCCAGATGCTCGTGGTGGTTGAGCAGGCCCATGTTCTGCTTGATCTGGGCGTGGCCGGTGTCGTGCCAGTAGCCGCAGGCGCCGGGCTTGGCCATGGCGATGATGAGGTCGGGATGGTCGGCGTCGAGCGGCAGCTCCTCCATCTTCTCGCGGTTTTCAAAGCCCAGCCGCACGCCTTTCTGCTCCGCGTAGGGCAGCAACTCCATCAGGCCCTGCTGGGTGTTCTTCCAATAGGCCGGCATCCGCTCCTTCAGCTTGGCGAGCGATCGGGCGAGGAGCTTCTGGTAGCCGGCATCGGCCGGCAGGTCGGAGTCGTGATGCCCGGCCAGATAGGCTTCCACCTTGCCCACCGGATTGGACCAGAAGAATTCGACGGACCCGAGGTGAAGGATGACCTTGGTCGCCTTCACCTGATGGGCAAAGTCGATGGTGCGTTTGCTGTGACGCAGCCATTGGTCACGCTCGCGGGCGTCGGCCGACGACGGCAGATAGAGGTTCGGCGCAGCGTGCGTGACGCCGGTGGGCAGCGGACAAAAATTGTGACAGGAGGCGATCTTGATGACCCCCTCCTCGACCGCCTTGAGGATGCCCGGCACGAGCGTGATCCGGATGCCGTGACTCAGTTCCACCCACGTGAAGCCGAGACCGGCCATCTCCTGCAACATCTCGTAGCCGTCCTGATGTCGGTGCGAACACCAGCAAGTGGAGAGGGCGACAATTGGTTTCATGCGGCTGAATGACACTAGGACAGGAGTGGAGCCTAAATCAAGCCGGGGGGAGAGGGACACACCGTTGCGCCCAGCTGGGCGCCCGGTGTTTGTCCCAAGTTCTCGCCCGCTACCGCGCGGCGAAACATGGGCAAAAAACAACCGGCCGGACATCCGCAGACGTCCGGCCGGTTAAAAGAAAAAGGCTAAACGAGGCTTACTCGGCGTAACGGCGGCGCAGCATGGCGGTGAAGGCCATGACCTTGTTTTTGCGGCGCTTTCGCTCGGAGGGCTTCTCGGCATAGCGCTTCATGCGGACATCCTTGATGATATTCTCGCGTTCGA
>JANNDM010000118.1:0-27384 GCA_031387725.1 Verrucomicrobiota bacterium
GCGCTGGCTGCCGCACAAAACGCCAAACCCACCTACCCGAACCTCACCGACCGGGTGCGGGAACTTGAAGCACAGCGGTCCTCCGACCTGTCCGCCGTAGCTTCGGCGAAGGCGGAAGCCACCCGCGCCCAACAGGAAATAACCACGCTCCAACAAGCGCAGGAGGCGGCGCGCAACTCCGCTCCCGCCTATCCCAACCTTGCCAGACGGGTGGCCGAACTCGAGAGCCAGACCGGCGCCCTCAACGCCACCGTCGCCAGTTCCACTCAAGAACTCACCGCGGTGCGCGCTCGGCTCGCGACCGCGAACCAGAAACTTGAAGCGGGCGCCGCCGAACACGCCACCCTCCAATCACAGCTGGCGGGCCTCCGCGCGCAAGCTGCTGCGCCAAAATATCCGGATCTCTCCAGCCGCGTCGCCGAGCTTGAGACCCAGGCCCAGCATCTCGGCCAAGAGGTGAAGCGCGGCGAGACCGGACTCAAGCAGATCCAGGAATCCTATGCCGCGCTGCAGGCCGAGGCCGATCAATTGCGCCGGCGGCCCACTGCTCCCACCTGGCCCGATTTGCGCGAGCGCGTCACCACCCTCGAGACCCAGCTCGCCGCCAAGCCGGGCGCGCCCGCCTATCCTGACCTTTCCGGTCGCGTCACTGATTTGGAGGCCGCACTTTCTGCCACCAGCCGCCAGCTGGTCGCCGCCCAGAACGCCCCGCCCGCCGCCCCGGCCTACCCCGATCTCTCGGGCCGCGTGAGCGAACTGGAGGCCGCCGTCGCAACCTCTATCCAGAAATTCGGCGTGGCCGAACAGGCCCGCGCGGATGTCACGCGTCAATTCGATGACTACAAGAGTGCCACGGCCGCCGCCCAGCGCGAGCGCACCACCCTCCAGTCCACCTTGAAAATGCTGGAGTCCGACAAGGCCTCACTCCGCCGCCAGGTGGACGCCGCCACGACCGAATCGAACCAGCTGCGCACCCAGGTCGCCGTGCTGAAGACCCAGGCGGCCGCGCCCAGGAATTTGACTCCCGCCTACCCCGACCTCTCCAGCAAAGTGGCTGAGCTCGAAACCGTGCTGGCCGCCAAACCCGCTGCCCCGGCTTACCCCGATCTGACCAACCAGGTGAGTGAATTGGAAAGCCAGCTAGCTCGCGCCAAGTCTGAGCTATCCGCCGTAGGCCCGGCGAAGGCGGACCTCTCCGGTCGCCTCAGCGAACTCGAAGCCACTCTCGCCTCCGCCAAGCAAAGTGCGGCGGCGCAGGCGGACCGTCTCACGGCGGAGCGTGACGCCGCCCGCAACGCCCAGAACGAACTGCGCGATACCGTGGCGAAGCTCGCCCAGGAAAAAGCCGAGCTCGTCGCCGCCAAGGCCGGCGCTCCCGAGTATCCCGACTTGCGTGTCCGCGTCGCCAGCCTCGAGTCCGATCTGGCTGCCGCCCAGCTGACCCTCGCGGCCCAGCCCGCCGCACCCAGCTATCCCGATCTTTCCGGTCGCGTCAGCGAGCTCGAAACCGCGCTGGCCGCCAAACCCGTTGCCCCGGCTTACCCTGATCTTTCCGGTCGGGTCAGCGAACTGGAAACTGCGTTGGCCGCGGCGCGCAACGCCACCCCCGCCTACCCGAATCTCGCCGGCAAGGTCGCCGAATTGGAAACCCAGCTCGCAGCGACAGAGAAATCCGTCGCCGAGAAGGCCGCCGGCCCGGCTTATCCCGACCTCTCGGGCAAGGTCGCCGGACTCAGCGGCGAAATCACCCAACTCCGCACGGATCGCGAGCGCATGCAAAAGTTGCTCGCCGACAGCGGTCGCCAGTTGGCGGACATGTCCTCCGAAGCGGCCCGCGCCAAGCAGGACGTGGCTGCGTTGACCAAAGCGAAGGCGGAAGCCACCGCCGCCAGCCGCAGCCGCCCGGTCGCCCCGCCGGGATACCTCGACCGCGTGCGCGAACTCGAAACAGCCCTGGCCCAAGCCAAGGCCGCCGCCCCGGTTTCCGCGCCCGCCTATCCCGATCTCTCGGGCCGCGTCAGCGAATTGGAAACCACCGTAGCGGACTCCGCCCGCCGGTTGATCGCCGCCGAGGCCGCCCAGACCGGCATGCAGCAGCAGCTCGCCGCGGCCAACGCCCAAGCGCAAAATGCCGCCCAGGGAAGCAGTGATGCCGCCCAACTCCGGCGCGAGCGCGATGAATTGTCCACCCGCGTGACCGACCTCGCCGGCGAAGTCTCCCAACTGCGCACCGACCGCGAGCGCATGTTGAAGATGCTCGCCGACGCCGGCCGCCAGATGCGCGACACCACGGCGGATTCCGCCCGGATCAAGGAACTCGAGACACAGCTGTCGGCCACGCAGGCGCAGACCGGCGGCATCACCAGCGAGCGCGACGCCGCCCGCCTCGCCCAAAACGAACTGCGTGACACCATCACCCGCCTCGAGCGGGAGAAAACCGAAATCGCGAGTGCCAGGCCCATCCAAGCGGGCGCACCCGCCTACCCTGATCTGACCAACCGGGTGCGCGAACTTGAGGCGCAGATCGCGGCGGCGCCCCGGGGCCAGGCGGCGCCCGCCTATCCGGATCTTTCCGGCCGGGTCAGCGAATTGGAGTCGGCCCTCTCCGCCACGAGGCAGCAACTGGCCTCAACCGCTCCCGCGACCGCCCCCGCCGGCGACACCAGTGGGTTGGAGCAGAAACTCGCGGACACCGGATCCCGGCTTACCACCGCGCTGCGCGGTTATGCCACGCTCCAAAATGAGCGCGACACTCTGGTGGAGAACGCCGGCAAGTCGGCCGCCGCGGTCACCGCCGAACGCGATGCGCTTGCCACTCAAGTCGCCAGCCTGAACAGCCAGGTCGAGCAACTGCGCGCAAACGCGCAGAGCAACACCGGCAGCACACAGGCCGAGCTCGCCCGGCTCAGCGAGGCAGTCGCCACCCTCCAGCGCACGTCGACCCAAGCCACCCGGGATGTCGCCGCCGCACGCGCCCTCGCCCAGCAACTGCAGGGCGCCAACGCCGTGCTCGCCGGGGAAAATTACCAGTTGAAGACGATGCTCGCCCGCAGCACCGGCGGTCCCGCTCCCTCGACCGCACCGGTCACGGCCCCGGCGACCCGCACCCATGTGGTGGTGGCAGGGGATTCCCTCTCGCGCCTCAGTCAGCGCTACTACGGCGCCGCCGGCCGCTGGCAGGAAATCTACAACGCCAACGCCACGCTGCTCGGGCCCAACGGCGTGCTTCGCGTCGGCACCGAACTGCGCATCCCGTAAAGGCAAAGGTTCCGCTCTCCCCCTCCACCTGGCGGTCAAGCGCCTCGGTTGATGTCAACTATTGGTTGACATCAGCCATGGGCCTTCGCTTCAACCCACCGCGAGGATCGCGGCGAGCGATACGAGCGAGGTCAGCACGCTGAGCACGATCGCGCCCGAAGCGATCGCCTCGTCGCCTTTCAACTCCAGCGCCACCGTGTAGGACACGATGGCGGTCGGACAGGCCATGAGGATCATCACCATCTTCAGCTCCTGCTCGCCGAGTCCCAGCGCGCGTCCCACCAGCCAGCCGAGCGCGGGCGAGATCATGGTCTTCAACAAGGCCGCGCCGAGCGGCCAGCGCCAGTGCGACCCGAACTTAACTGTCACCAGCGAGCCGCCGACACCGAGCAAGCCGAGCGGCAGCGCCATTTCTCCGAGTGCGGTGAAGGACTTGTCGATCGCCGGCGGCAGGATCCAGCCGGTGAGCGCGAAACCCATGCCCGCAACCGTCGCCAGCAGCGGCGGGGTTGTGGCGAGCTGTTTCAGAAAAGGCCGCAGCATGCGCCAGCTCAGCGTGTGCTGGCTGAACAGCAGCACGACCACTCCGGCGGTGTTGTAGAACACCATCATGGGTGCGACCGTCACGATCACCGCCGTGCGCACGGACAATCCTCCGACCAGTGGCGTGTCGGGCAGGGACCAGATGATCGGCAGGCCGACAAACGCCAGGTTGCCCCGGAACCCACCCTGCACGAAGGTGCCGGCCGCCGCGCCCGGCACCCGCAGCAACCAGGCCACAAGGTAGCCGGCCAGCATCAGCACCAGAGTTGAGCCCAGCATCACGCCCAACATGAGGCCCGCGCCCCCGGCCTGATGAAACGATCGCGCCAGTTGCGAGAAGAGCAGCGCGGGCAGGCCCAGCCAATAGGTGACGCGATTGGCCTCCTTTAAAAAATTCGGCGACACGAACGCTGTCTGCTGCAGGACTGCGCCAAGCGCGATCAGCAGGAAGACCGGGGCGAGAACGTTGACAATCTGCACGGCGCGGTAGTTTGGCCGGGCGGCCCGGGGCGGCGAGCCCGGAGTGGCCGCACCCCAGAAAGGGACGGTGCGCGCCTTTCTATCCGCGCTGGAGGCATGACCCATCCGCCCGTTGACTCGTCCCACCACGGCCCCATCAATGTCGCGCCATGTCCCCTCCCGCTTCGTTCGCCGGCGTCACGGTCCACACCAAGGCCAATGTCTATTTCGACGGCCGCGTCGTCAGCCACACCGTGCTCATGCCGGACGGCGCGAAGAAGACTCTCGGGCTCATCTATCCCGGCCGCTACCACTTCGGCACCGGCGCGCCCGAGCGCATGGAGATCACCGCCGGCGCCGGCCGCGTCACCCTCGACGGAGCAGCCGCAGCCAAGGATTACGGTGCCGGGACTTTTTTCGACGTGCCGGGCAACAGCGGCTTCACCATCGAGGTCTCGGCCGGCCTCTGCGAATACATCTGCTCGTTCCTCTGAAGTGGCGGTTAGTGCCACTTGAAAGGGCTCGCCGAATAATCCTTCCGCACTAACGTGCCGGGATGCTTCGCCGCCTCCTTCCCCTCCTCCTGCTGGGCTGCACCGGTCTGGCCGCCACGGAAAAACCGGCCGATGGTCCCCGCCCTGAGCTGGCCGACGGCCTTTACGCCGAGTTCACCACGCCGCGCGGCGTGTTTGTCACCGAGCTTTATTTTCAGAAGGTCCCGTTGACCGTCGCCAGCTTCGTCGGCCTCGCCGAGGGCACGCTCGCCCCGCGCGATGGCCGGCCATTTTATACCGGACTCACCTGGTATCGCGTCGTGCCGGGCTTCGTCATCCAGAGCGGCAACCCCGGTCTCAAGGACACCGGCGACGACATCATCCCGCACAAGTTCAACGACGAGTTTGTGCCCGGCCTGCACCATCGCGAGATCGGCACGCTCTCCATGGCCAACGCCGGCCCCGACACCAACGGCTGCGAGTTCTTCATCACTCTCGGTGACTGCACCCGCCTCAACTACCTGCACAGCGTCTTCGGCCGCACTGTCCAAGGCCTCGATGTGCTGCCGCTCATCCAGCCCGACGACGCCTTCACCATCAAAATCCTGCGCGTCGGCGCCGCGGCGCAGGCCTTCAAGGCCGACCCCGCTGCCTTCGCCGCGCTCGCCGCCAAGGTCGCGCCTTATGCCGGACCCGCCGCGGCCGGCCCCGAGGCGTTTTTTGACGACCCGGCCGGGCTCATTCCCGTCGATCCGCCGCGCGCGAAGAACTTTAATTTCAAGCTCGCCAACTTTGCGCGCACCACCGGCGTGCGCATCGTGGGGCGCCTGTTCGCCAGGTCGCCGCCCGCGGCCGAGGACGCCGTGCCCGGGGCCTACATGAAGGCCCTCGCGGAAAAACTCGGCGTGGCGCAACGCGGCGCGCTCGCGGCGTATTTCGCTGACGAGAAGGACTGGCGCATCTGGTTCAGCGACGAGGCCGCCGACATTTTTCTTGGTCACCGGGCCACCGCCGCCGATCTGGCCCCGGATGGCCCGTTGCACAAGGTGAAGACCGCCTTCATCGAGGCCGCCGTGGCCGAGGGTGACGCCGCCTATGCCCGCCAGCAAAAGGCCGCCCCGGCCGACAAACCGCCTCCGCCCGCCCAGCAACTCAAACTCCAAACCGACGCCCTGCTCGACAACCTCATCCTCAAACTCGAACCCCAATGAAACTCCGCGCTCTGCTCACCTCCCTGCTTCTGGCCCCCGCCGCTTTCGCCGTCACCGACGGGCTGCGCGATGCCGTCGACCAAAAGATCGCCGCCGAATACGCCTCGCTCGAGGCCATCTACAAGGACCTCCACGCGAACCCCGAACTGTCGTTTGTCGAGACCCGCACCGCCGCGCTCATCGCCAGGGAGATGAAGGCCCTGGGTTTTGAGGTCACCGAAAAGTTTGGCGGCATGGGCGTGGTGGCCGTGATGAAAAACGGCCCGGGCCCCGTCATCCTCATCCGGGCCGACATGGACGCGCTGCCCATCAAGGAGGAGACCGGCCTGCCCTATGCGAGCAAGGTGGTGATGAAGGATTTCACGGGCAAGGACCAGCCCGCCATGCACGCCTGTGCCCACGACATGCATGTGACCGGCCTCATCGGCACGGCGCGCGTGCTTGCCTCGCTCAAACCGCAATGGTCGGGCACGCTCATCATGATCGGTCAGCACGCCGAAGAAATGATCGGCGGGGCGCGCGCCATGCTCCAAGACGGGCTCTACACCAAATTTCCCACGCCCAACGCCGCCATCGCCCTCCATGTGGGTGGCGATATCGCCGCCGGTGAAGTGGGCTTTGTCGAAGGCCCCGTCTACGCCAACGTCGACAGCGTCGTCATCAAGGTGCGCGGCATCGGCGGCCATGGCGCCCGGCCCCACACCACGCGCGACCCGATTGTGCTCGCCGGCCAGATCATCGGTGCGTTGCAGACCATTGTCGCGCGCGAGCTAAAACCCGGCACCCCGGCCGTCGTCACGATCGGCAGTATCCATGGGGGCACCCGCCCCAACATCATCCCCGCGGAAGTCACCCTGGAACTGACCCTGCGCTGCTACGATGAAGCCGTGGGCGACCACCTCATCGCCTCCATCAAGCGCATCAGCGAAAACCTGGGCCGCGCCGCCGGTCTGCCGGAAAACCTGCTGCCCGTGGTCACCGTGCCCTATGACCGCAACCCCGTCACGGTGAACGACGGCCCGCTCACGCGCCGGCTGGCCGCAACCTTCCGAGCCTGGTTCCCCGCCGATCAGGTGAAACCCTCCGAGCCCGCCACCTACGGCGAGGATTTTGCGGAATTCGGCCGCACGACGCACAAGGTGCCGATCTCCATCTTCTGGATCGGCGGCACCGATCCCGCCGTCATGGCGGCGGCCCAGGCAAAGGGCCAACTCTGGCCGTCCAACCACAGCGCGTTTTTCGCCCCCGTGCCCGAGCCCACCCTCAAGGCCTCGGTCAAGGCCATGAGCGCCGCCGCACTCGACCTGCTGGCGAAGAAATAATCCCCCCGAGGAACATGCGCCGTCATCTTCCACCGCTTTTCCTGTGCGTGGCCGCGAGCCTGGCCTTGGCCGCCCAGCCCAAGACCGCATTCACGGCGAATGACCTTGATCGGGCCCGGGGCATGCTCGGCATCGCCCGGGACGAAGTGGTCAAGGAATTCTATGATCCGGCCCGCGTCGGACCGGAATTTTCCGTGCGGTGCCAGGCCGCATATAATGCCCTGGCCACGGCCAAGTCCAACGACGAGGCCCTGATGATCATCGCCCAGCCGTTTCTGGACATCGATGACTCCCACACCCGGTTTCTTCCGCCCAGCCGGAAGGACCACGTGCAGCATCATTGGAAATTCCAGGCCGTCGGCCCTGACGTCTTTGTCAGCGAAGTTGACCGGGGCAGTGACGCCGAGAAACAAGGTCTGAAGGTCGGGGACAAATTGCTCAGCATCGACGGAATCGAGCCCACCCGTGCCAATCGGCGTCTGCTGCAATATTTGCTCTACAGTCTGGCTCCGCGCACCGGAATGCGAGTGGTGGCCCAGGCCCCGGGCCAGTCGCTGCGCACACTTGACGTCCGCGGAGAGGTCCGGCCCGGAACAACTTTGCGCGAGTTCCGGAATGACCGAGACCGGACGGAGCTGGAACTTGAGGCGGAAAACGAGGACGCACGGCGCAAGTCCCGCTTGGTGGAGTTCCCGGAGGGGGTGCTGGTCTGGAAACTGCGGCAGTTTGATCCGGAAAAAATCGCTGGCGGTCTGGGCAAAGTTGCCTCAGCCAAGGCTGTGATCCTTGATCTGCGTGGCAATCCGGGTGGCTACGTCCAGTCGGCAGAGGACATGCTCCGGGGCTTATTTGCTGATGATTTCGAAGCCTATACCATCCACTGGCGCAATAAATCCGAAACCACTCACATCAAGGGCCGGAGCTACAAGGGACTGCTGTTGGTGTTGATTGATCAGGCGTCAGCCTCCGCATCGGAAATATTCGCCCGCACGGTGCAAATGCGCCAACGAGGCATCCTGCTGGGTGACCGGACCGCCGGCGCACTCTCGACCGCACGTTTGTATCCACTATCCTTGGGTAATGCGGAGCGCTTCATTGCTTTTGCAGTCCAGGTCACAAAAAGCAGTGTCATCATGGCCGACGGTTCGGTCATCGAGGGCAAGGGCGTCGGGCCCGACTATCAGATATTTCCCACCCACGAGCAACTCTACCTCGGCCATGATCCGGTGCTGGCCAAGGCCCTCACCATTGCCGGTCACAAGACCACTCCGGAAGAAGCCGGGAAGCTTTTCCCACCCCTGAATTAATTCTCCCATGCGCAAATTCGGCATCCTGCTCATCCTCGGCCTCGTGCTCGCGTTCATCGCGTTCCAGGCCCGCACCGGCATCTTCCGCCGCGCCAATCCCGGCGAGCCCACCAACAAATACATGCGGCAGGTAATGGAGAATCCGCAGCTGAGCGAGGCCGACGCCGCGATCCTGCGCGAACGTTTCGGTAGCGCCCACCTCAATCCCTCCGGTTTGCGCTACGTCACCCGACACCCGGGCGCCGGGCCCACGCCCGCCACCGGCAGCGAGATTGCCGTGCACTACGATGGCTATCTGCTCGACGGCACGAAATTCGACAGCTCGCGCGACCGCGGCGCACCGTATGTTTTCCGCGTCGGCACCAGCAGCGTCATCAAGGGCTGGGATGAAGCTCTCGCCGCGATGAAGGCGGGCGAGAAACGCACCCTCATCATCCCGTGGTGGCTGGCTTACGGCACGGCCGGGAAGGGACCGATCCCGCCCAAGGCCACGCTGGTGTTCGAGGTCGAGCTGCTGGAAATCCGTTAGCGCCGGGCCCGGACTTCGGCCGGGCCGCGCACACCGCGCGCTGATGTCAACTATTGGTTGACATCGGCCTGAGCCGCGGGGCATTGAGGTTCTTCGCCATTTCTGGGTGGCACCAGGACCGGCGGTGCCTCCCTATAACCCGAGCAGGCTGCCGTTGCGCTTGAGCCATTTCTCGGCGTCACGCCATCCCGGGCAAACCGCCTCGACCCGCGCCCAAAAGCGGTCGGAGTGGTTCATCTCCCGCAGGTGCATCAGCTCATGGTAGATGATGTAGTCGCGCACGCTGTCCGGCGTCTGCACCAACCGCCAGTTGAGAGACACCGTGCCGCCGGCTGAACACGAACCCCAGCGCGAACGCTGGTTGCGCACCGTCACGTGTTTCATATCCGCGCCCGTTTCCGCCGCCAATTCCCAGGCGCGCGCGGGCAGCTCGATCTTCGCGCGGCGGGTAAACTGTTTTTCCAGCACCGGCCGCAAATCCCCCTCGAGCGACGCCACGCGGAAAATGTCCGCCGCGAGACACGCACTCGACCTCGCGCCTTTGCTCGGGAATCCGGCAGGAATCAACGGCGCCGTGTCGGCGCGCCGGATTTCCGTAAGTTCCCCGCGCCACAGCACCGTTGTGCCGATCGTCCACACTGCCGCGGCCTGCGGCCGGCGGGCGTGCCGGGCGCGGGCGCGCGCCAGCCAGTCGCCGTGCTGTTCGACAAATCGCCGCGCCGCTTGCTCCGAGCCCCGCGCCGGCACGGTGGCCACGGCCACCCCGTCCTTGCGCAAGGTCAGCCGGTAATGCCGGGCGCGCAGGCTGCGGACAAACACCAGGTCGGGTTTGGCCACGGTTCGGGTTGTGATCAATTGCGGCGGTTGGCTGCTCACGTCGCATTCTTGGCTAAACGTGGCCCTTGCCGGACGCCAGCCGGCAGTTCCGGCGGGTTGCCGCGGCCAGGCTGGGGTATAAGCTGATTCCCCTAGGCCCCACCGAGCGTCCGTAAAAAGAACTGGGTAATAATCTCGTTCCAGCCTGAATGCTTGCACACCGCCCGGACACCTGTAGGGTGCTCACCTGTAGTTTAAGTCCATGCCCAAAGGTTCGCCCATCTCCCGTTCGCTTCGCCCCCAATCTGGGGCCTTTACCTTGGTGGAAATCATGGTGGTAGTCGTGATTATCGGCCTCCTCGCTGCCGCAGCCATTCCGGCCTTCCGGCTGGTCACCCTGCGCTCCCGGGCTTCGACAGTGGCCAACGACTTTCGCACCTTCTCCACCGCCTTCATCACCTACAGCCTGCAGAATGGCCGTTACCCGGACAATCAGGCTAATCCGCAAGATGTTATGCCCCAGCTAGCCGGCCAGTTGACCGCCGCTTTCATGCAGCGCACCCCGGTCGGCGGCTACTATAAATGGAATTTCGACATCCCCGCCGACGGCATCCCAGCCAAGGCCGCGCTGATCATCCAGGCGGCGGCGGGCAATCCACTGGTTGACGACCTCGACCAGATGGAGCGGATCGACCAGTTGATTGACGACGGCAACCTCGCCACCGGCAACCTGCAGCTCGGGTCCACCAACTCGCTGGTGTATATCATCGAACGATGAGTGTCACCTACCGCATCACCCTGGTTCAGCTCAAGCCCGACGCCGCCGGCGTCGGCGCCACCAGCGACAAGGTCGAGCATGGCAATCATCCGGTCGAGGAAATCGTCCGGCTGGCCGGCAAGCTCCTGGTGCTGGACCTCTCGAGCACCAAGGCGGAGCCTGGCATCATCGTGCAGCGGGGCGACAAGGGCTGGCGCATCGGCGTGCACCAAGGCAACCTGCGCATGCACCGGAGCATGTCGCTCTTCGACGATTTCTGGACCGTCAACAACCCGGCGGAACTCGCCGAGCTGCCCCCTTTCCGCGCGCCGACCGGTGGTGGATCCACCGCGCATCCATCCCCCGGCGCGGGCCGGCAGTCGTCGGGTGCCATGCGCACCATCATTGAAGCCGCCGGACTCTTCGGTGCGGCCTTGGTGCTCGTGGCCATCGGCCTGCACTACGGTCTCCCGCAACGCCGCCTGAGCGATCTGCCGCCCGGAGTCACCATCGTCAGCGGCA
The DNA here is from genome assembly GCA_031387725.1 of Verrucomicrobiota bacterium. Classification (GTDB taxonomy): domain Bacteria; phylum Verrucomicrobiota; class Verrucomicrobiia; order Opitutales; family Opitutaceae; genus Lacunisphaera. The sequence continues at coordinate 11,219 of JANNDM010000118.1, forward strand.
GCGTCGACCGGGCCACGATCTTTAAAACCGTGGCGGGGGTCTACTCCACGGGCAGGACCGCGGGTAACAGTCTGGTGATCATCTCCACCGACGGACAAGTTTCGCTCGGCACCATCGGCAAGGATGGCAAACCCAGCCCGCCCCGCCTGCAGGAGCAGGCCCGCGCCGGTTACATGGGTAACATCGCCTGCGTGGTCACCTCGTTTGGCATCATCGCCGGCATCGAACCGCCCGAGGTGGTGAAGGTCGGTAACTTCACCTGGAAGAAGGCGCCCGAGTCGCTGACCGCGGTGAATTGACCGTGGCTCAAAGCAACTCCAGCCGCCAGTCGGGCGGTTGGCCTTTCTTCAACGTCAGCCAGCCGAAGCTCGCCCGCGTCCCACGGCCCGGCCGGGTGATGCAACCGGGATTCAACCAGCGCACGCCCTGAGCGTCCGTTTCATCGCGCGGCACATGGGTATGGCCGTGCAGGAACAGATGGATCCCGGCCGGCGCCCGGGACGACGGGATGTGGGTCAGGAAACAACGCCAGCCCGCGCGCTCCAGCCGCAGCTCCAGCGGCCAGAAGTTGTGCCACTCGTTGTTGCCGAGCACCACGTGCAGCGGTTTGCCCAGGTTTTCGAATTCGACGAGTGTGTCCGGATCGCACACATCGCCCAGGTGCCAGATTTCGTCGGCTTCCGCCAGCCGCGCCGGCAACCCCGGGGGATAGCGGTCGTGGGTGTCGGCCATGACCGCGATGCGGGTCACTTGGCGACCGGGACCCCGACCAGCGGCAGGAAGGGTTCCTCGCGCAGGTCGGCCGCGCGTTTTCCGGCCAGCAACTGCCACCACACCCGGGCGCTGGACGCCACGACGATCAGCACCAGCACCATGAACAGGCCGGTCACGGCGGCATCGATATGGTTGTTCAGCAACTGCGCCCGCCACATCACCAGTTCCGCCGCGCTGCCGCCGGCCGCGATCCGACCTTCCAGGCCGCGCGCGATGGCCAGGAAACCAACCGGTGCGGGGCTGAATATTTTCATCCAGCCGGCCGTCATGGTCGCGGCCAGCAGCCAGGCCAGCGGCCCGAGCGTCACCCACGCATAGCGGGCTCGGCCCATCTTGATCAGCACGGTCGTGCCGAGCGCGAAGGCGATGACCGCCAGCAGTTGGTTGGCCACGCCGAAGATCGGCCACAGCGAATTGATGCCCCCGAGCGGATCGATGACCCCCTGATAGAGAAACCAGCCCCACGCGCTCACGAACAGCGCCGTCGCGACCGTGTTGCCGGCAAAGGACTTCGTGTCACCCAGTTTTTTCGAAAACAGCCCGAGGAAATCCTGCACGAGGAACCGCCCCACGCGCGTGCCGGCATCGAGCGTCGTCAGGATGAACAGCGCCTCGAACATGATCGCAAAGTGATACCACACGGCGAGCGCCGCCTTGGAACCGAGCACGCCGGCGAACATCTGCGCCATGCCGACCGCGAAGGTCGGCGCCCCACCCGTCCGGCCCACCATGGTCTTCTCGCCCACGCTGGCCGCCAGATCACCCATCTGCGTGGCCGTCACGGGGAAGCCCAGCGCGGTGACTTTGGCGACCACCGCCGCCGTGTCCCCCTTCATGTTCACCGCAAAGTATTCGCCCGGCTCCATCGAGCAGGCCGCGATCAGCGCCATGATGCCCACGACCATCTCGGTGATCATCGCGCCGTAGCCCACCATGCGGATGTGGCTTTCCCGCGTGATCATCTTCGGGGTCGTGCCTGATGAGATCAGCGCGTGGAAGCCCGACACCGCCGCGCACGCGATGGTGATGAAGACAAAGGGAAACCACGGCCCGGCCACGACCGGCCCGGTGCCGTCGATGAACTTGGTCAGCGCGGGCATCTTCAGCATCGGCGCCAGCGCCACGATCGCCACCCCGAGCGCCGCCACCGTGCCGATCTTCATGAACGTGCTGAGGTAGTCCCGCGGCGCGAGCAGCAACCACACCGGCAGGATCGAGGCGGCCAGCCCATAACCCATGAGCCACCACGCGAGGGTCGTGCCCTTGAGTGTCAGCCAGCCCTCCAAGGTCGTGCCGTAAATAAACTGGCCGCCCCACACCGCCGCCAGCAGCGCGACCACGCCGAAGACACTGATGCCGATCAGCCACTTGCCGCCGGCCCCGCCGTAACGCATGGCGCAGCCCATCACGACCGCGATCGGCATCGTCGCGGCGATGGTGAACAGGCCCCACGGGCTCTCCGCCAGCGCGTTCACCACCACCAGCCCGAGCACCGCGAGCAGGATCGTCATGATGGCGATGATGCTCACGAGCGCCACCAGGCCGGCGAACGGCCCGACCTCCTCGCGCACCATCTGGCCGAGGGATTTTCCCCGCCGTCGCACCGAGCAGAACATGATCACACTGTCGTGCACCGCGCCGCCCAGCGTTGCGCCGACCAGCATCCACAACATCCCGGGCAAATACCCGAATTGCGCCGCCAGCACCGGCCCGACCAGCGGCCCCGGCCCGGCGATGGCCGCAAAGTGGTGGCCGAAGACGACCCACTTGTTGGTCTTCACGAAATCCTTGCCGTCCTCGTGCACGTTGGCCGGCGTCGCCCGCAGCTCGTCGAGCGTCAGCACCTTGGCCATGAGCCACGCCGAGTGAAACCGGTAGCTGACCGCGAACACACACAGCGCCGCGACCAACATCCACAGCGCGCTGACCGGCTCGCCCCGCGACATCGCCAGCACCGCGATGGACGAGACGCCGAGCGCCACGACGAGGGTCCAGGTTCCGGCCCGCAGCCAAGAGGGAGATTTCATGGGGTAAGCGGGGTATCAGATAAGGCCGCGCGCCCCTGCCTCCAAGACGAATCTGTGTCGCCACTGGCCTGGCGCCCGGATTCGTCTGCAGCCCGTTCGCCCTCAGGGTTAATTCCGACTAGACCCCGGCCCGGCGCCGGGCTAACCTGCCGGCGTGAACAGGTCCCGCCCCCTCGCTTTGGCTGGCTTCCTGATCTTCGGAGTGGGTCTTCCCGCCCAGGCCGCCGAGACCAAAGAGCCCGCCAACGTCATCGCCATCCAGGTCGTGGGCACCGTCAGCGTGGCCCACGGCAAGGGAGCCACGCCCGCGCCACTGGCGGACAATGAGCAACTCGCCGGCGGCGACATTGTGGAAACAGCGCCGCAGTCCAGCGTCGTGCTGGTCCTCCCCAACGGCTCCACCGTCTCCCTGCGGGAAAAGAGCCGGATCGCCATCACGCTCATACTGCAATCGCCTTTCGCCGCACCGGATCTTGTCGTTTACGATCACACCAAGCCCGAACCTTCCACGTCCAGCACCTCCCTCGAGCTGTTGTTTGGTGAATTGGTCGCCAAGGTGCGCAAACTCCTGCCCGGTTCTGATTTTTCCATCAAGACCGCGGCCGGGCAGAGCGGCGTCAAGGGCACCGAGTTTGAGGTCGCCTACCATGAGGATACCGCCGGCGAGGCCAATTACCGGCTCAGCACGGCCAGCGGCCTGGTGGTGTTTGCGCCCATCAACGGCTCCCCGGTGGAGGCCGGGGCCAGCCGGCAGATCGAGGTGCGCGGTCGCCGGGGCAAGGCCGGCTTGAAACTTTCGCCGACTCAGACCCGGCCCCTTCCCGCCGAGGTTCGCGCCCGGATTCAGAAGCAAAACCAATCGGCTGCGCCCGAAGCCACCCGCGCCTTGCAGCGCGCGAAAGCCCGGCGCGAAGCCCCGACGACCCGACCCACCGAGCGCACCACCAACCCGAAAACGCCGGTAAAGCCCGAGGCCCCGACGACCAGAAGGCCGGCCGACCCCACTCCCGAGACCCCGCCGACGCCCGCTCCGGCCCAGAAGAAGAAAAAGCCGGTGCCACCCGTTAAACGCGGCGGTTAACCCAGCGCTTTCGCGTCAATCCGGCCGGCCGAGAAAATCCTTGCGCGAGGGGGCTCAGGTCGTAGCTTGCCCGACTCCGCGCTGGGTCCCCATCGTCTAGCCCGGTTAGGACGCCTCCCTTTCACGGAGAGAACCGGGGTTCGAATCCCCGTGGGGACGCCAACAAAACAACCCGCATTTCAGCGGGCTTTTTTGTTGGCGGCACCCGGGGATGAGAATCGCCGCCCCACGCGGCGACAGGTGCGGAGCCCCTGCCCTTGGGTTCGACGGAGGTCTGTTACACAGACCGGAGAGGGGTCGCGGTGCAGCCGCGAGTGCCCAAGCACCTGCCGTGGTTTGGCACGGCAGCCAATCCCCGTGGGGATGCCACCCGCCGTCGCTTTCGGAATCCGAAAGCTTCAGCCTTCGCACAATGCTACGGCCTGACATGATGGCGAGGTGCCTCGCCGGAGCTTCTAAAGCGAAGGCGGGCTCATACATTACGGAGTCTACACCAAAGTCCGGGTTTTTGCGGACCGATTCTATATCGGGGAGACGCGTGAACTTCGTGAACGGCGCCGCACCTGGTGCGGTTCGAACCTAGGTTTGACGGAGCGAGCCTGGCGAGCGGAGATGGACGCGCTGCAGGCGCGGGCCGAAGGCCTGAGCACAGCGAATCAATCCCCGTCGGTGCTGAGCAGGCCGGCTCGCGTGCTACCAGGCGCGGGGAATGTGGGATTGAACATCGCCGCGAATATTCGCACCCTGCCCGCTCATGACCGCCACCTCCCGGGTTCCCCTTGGCCGCCTCCAGGTCGCGACCGTTCTCCGCGACCTGGTCGAACAGCGCGCCAGCACCGGCACCGGCATCGCGCCCGCCGTGTTCTGGGCGGCGCTGGATCGGATGGTGACCGAGCTCAGCCCCCGCCTACGCCAGCTTCTGGCCCGGCGCGATGAATTGCAGGCCAAGATCGACGCGTGGCACCGCGGCCGCGCCGGCCAGCCGCACGAGGCCGCGGCCTACCGGCGTTTTCTGGAGGAGATCGGCTACCTCCTGCCGGAGGGCAATGATTTCAAGATCGAGACCGAACGCGTCGACGCGGAGGTCGCCACCATCGCAGGTCCCCAGCTGGTGGTGCCCGTCAACAACGCCCGCTATGCGCTCAACGCCGCGAACGCCCGCTGGGGCAGCCTCTACGATGCGCTTTACGGCACCGACGCCATCGCCGCGAAAGACGGCTGTGAGATCACCCCGGCTTACAATCCCCGCCGGGGCGCCGCCGTGATCGCCTTCGCCCGCGATTTTCTCGACCAAGCCGCGCCGCTCGCCGCCGGCCGCCATCGCGACGCGACGGCCTACTCGGTCCAGGAGGGAAAACTTTCGGTGGCGCTCGCGGACAAAACCCGCACCGGTCTGGCCGATCCAACCCGACTGAAAGGCTGGAAAGGCGCGGCCGCTGTCCCCGAGGTCGTTCTGCTCTGCAATCACGGCCTGCACCTCGAAATCCAAATCGACCGCCAACACGCGATCGGCCGAGACGACCCGGCGGGCGTCAAGGATGTCGTGTTGGAGTCCGCTGTGACCACGATCGAGGACTTCGAGGACTCCGTGGCCGCCGTCGATGCCGACGACAAGGCGCTCGTTTATGGCAACTGGCTCGGTCTGATGCGCGGCGATTTGAGCGAGAGCTTCCTGAAGGGCGGCCGCACGCTCACGCGCACCCTCAACCCCGACCGCATCTACACCGCGCCCGACGGCGCGGCGCTCACACTGCCGGGCCGCAGCCTGCTGTTCGCGCGCAACGTCGGCCACCACATGTTCACCGACGCCGTGCTCGACGCCGCGGGCCAACCCATTCCCGAGGGCATGCTCGACGCGATGTTCACCGGCCTGATCGGCCGGCATGACGTGAACGGCCGCCACGCCAACTCGCGCACGGGCAGCATCTATGTCGTGAAGCCCAAGATGCACGGCCCCGACGAGGTCGCGCTCACCGCCGAAATCTTCTCCCAGGTCGAGACGGCGCTCGGCCTTGCGCCCTCCACCATGAAGATTGGCATCATGGACGAGGAGCGCCGCACGACGCTCAACCTCAAGGCCTGCATCCGGGCCGCGCGCGCCCGTGTGGTTTTCATCAACACCGGTTTCCTCGACCGCACGGGCGACGAGATCCACACCTCGATGGAGGCCGGCGCCATGGTGCGAAAAAACACGATGAAGCAGCAGCCGTGGATCGCCGCCTATGAGGATTGGAACGTCGATATCGGCCTCACCTGCGGCCTGAGCGGCCGCGCCCAGATCGGCAAGGGCATGTGGGCCATCCCCGACCAGATGGCCGCGATGCTCCAGACCAAGCTCGGCCACCCGCAGGCCGGCGCCAACACCGCCTGGGTGCCGTCGCCGACGGCCGCCACGCTGCACGCGGTGCATTATCACCAAGTCGATGTGTTCCGCCGCCAGGCCGAACTCGCCGCGCGCCCGCGCGCGAGCCTCGACGCCATCCTCACGCTGCCACTGCTCGGCGCGACCAAACCGACCGCCGCCGACATCCAGCAGGAGATCGACAACAACGTGCAAGGTATCCTCGGCTACGTGGTGCGCTGGATCGACCAAGGCGTGGGCTGCTCGAAGGTGCCCGACATCCACGACGTCGGCCTGATGGAGGACCGCGCGACGCTGCGCATCTCCAGCCAGCACCTCGCCAACTGGCTGCGCCACGGCCTCTGCACCGAGGCTCAGGTCCGCGCCGCGCTGGAGCGCATGGCCGCCGTGGTCGACCGCCAAAACGCGAACGACTCCGCCTATCGCCCGATGGCGCCGAATTTCGCGGCCAGCGTCGCGTTCCAGGCCGCCAGCGATCTGATCTTCCGGGGCGTGAGCCAGCCCAACGGCTATACCGAGTTCATCCTGCATGCCCGCCGCCGCGAGGCCAAGGCCCGCGGCTGAACGTAGACAAGGAGCCCCTGGAGCAAGCTCCGGGGCATTTGCTCAAGCAGCTCTTGCGCACTCTTGTGGGAGCGACCTTGGTCGCGACTGTCGCGTGCAAGCACGCTCCCACATTTTCAATCCAAGCCGGAGCAAGCTTCGGGGTATTGGGCCCACCGCAAATTAAATCAGCCTGCTTTGGGATCGGCCTGCTCGGGGAAATTCCGCTTATGCCCGGGTTGAACGTTGAAAGTTAAACGTTGCGCGTTGAGCGTTGGGTGCCGCCCATGAAATTCGCTGAAATAACTGCCGCCCTGCCCAAAACTGCGGTCACCTCGATCGAGAAACTGCCGTTCCCTCACCTCGCCTCGGGCAAGGTGCGTGAGATTTACGATCTCGGCGACGCTTTGCTGCTGGTCGCCACCGACCGGCTTTCGGCCTTCGATGTCATTTTGCCCGATGGCATCCCCGGCAAGGGCACCATCCTCACCCAGATGAGCCTGTGGTGGTTCGCGCAGACCGCGCACCTCATCCCCAATCACTTGCTGCCGGACCAGGCCGGCGAGTTCGCCCGGCGCGGTATCACCAGCCCCGATCTCCGGCACCGCAGCATGATCGTCCGCAAACTAAAACCCCTCACCATCGAGTGCGTGGCCCGCGGCTATCTCATCGGCAGCGGCTGGAGCGCCTACCAGCACAACGGCGAGGTCTGCGGCCTCAAGCTCCCCGCTGGTCTGCGGCAGGCCGACAAACTCCCCGCCCCCATCTTCACCCCCACGACCAAGGCGCCCAAGGGCCAGCACGACGAACCGATCACCGACGCCATGGGGGCCGGCGCCATTGGCGATACACTCTACGCGCAGGTCAAGGCGCACAGCCTGGCGCTTTATCAGTTCGGCCACGACCGGGCGCGGTCGGCCGGCATGATCCTGGCCGACACCAAATTCGAGTTCGGCACCGATGCCGCCGGCCGGCTCTACCTGATCGACGAGGTGCTCACGCCCGATTCGTCGCGTTACTGGCCCGCCGACGAATATCGCCCGGGCATGTCGCCCCCCAGTTACGACAAGCAGTTTGTCCGCGACCATCTGCTCGCGCTCAAGTGGGACCAGAAGCCCCCCGGCCCGCGCCTCCCGGCCGACGTCATCAGCCGCACCCGTGACAAATATCTGGCCGCCCTGCGGAATCTGATCGGATAGGTTTTTAACCGGAGGCCGCCGAGCCAAGACAGGAGGGTTGAATCTCTCGGTCACCTCTGTTATCTCCTGTGAAAATGAAACTGCTGCTTCGGCCGAAGACCCTTTGCTTCATACTCCTGTTCACGGGCGCTTTGGTGGTCACCAGTCCTGCCATGCTGGGCGACACGCTGGCCCAGATCTCCAAGCACCGGGGCAAGCCCGCTGGCCAGCCGGAGAAGAACAAGGCGGTGTGGCTCTTTGAAGGGAATGACGGCCAGCTGGCCTACGCGGTCCGTTTCGACGCCGAGGGCCGCTCCATTGCCGAGACCCTGAAGCCCGGTTTGATCGGCCGCCAGCTGCACTCCGACATCGTGACGGATTTCATCAAGGCGCAGCGCGCGGTTCTGGGCGATTCGCAGACCGTGCGCGAACTGAACCCGGGCGAGAAATACACCTTTGCGGGCCAGGCGCTCGTGGTGGCGAATAACGAATATATCGTGCTCGACGAACCGCGCGGCTTTCTCCTCGTGTGGGTTCGCGGCTCGCTGCCGTCGGTCACGGTGATCTCCCCGGCGGCGCTGAAGTAAGGCGGCGGCTTCTCACCTCGTGTCCCGGTGAATAAAATATTCATGCGCCTCACCCTCTTCCTGTTCCTGACCCTGCTTGGAGCGGCGGCCGATAAACCGAAACCCTGTGTCTTTTGCGAAATCATCGCCGGCACCCGGCAGCAGGAGGGTATCGTCTACCGCAACGACAAAGTGGTGGCCTTCCTCACCATCGGGCCGCGCAACCCAGGCCACCTGCTGATCGTGCCCGTGGCCCACGCCGAGAATTTCCTCGCGGTGCCGGCCGCCACCATGCACGCGATGACGGATGCCGCAAAAAACCTGGCCGACGCCATCACGCGCACCGACCTGAAGATGGAGGGGTTCGTGCTCCAGATGAACACCGGCAAGGCGGCGGGGCAAAGCGTCTTCCACGCCCACTTGCACCTCATCCCACGTTTTGAAGGGGAAGAGTCCGAGAAACGGCCCGAGAAGCGCGTGCCGATGTCCGAGCTCGCGCCGGTAGCGGCCAAGATCCGCGCCGCGTTGGAGAAAAGATAGCGAATTGTCCCGTAGATAACGCGGATTAATATGGATGGCTGTCATTATCCGCGGTCATTCGCGTGATCCGCGGAGAATTTTTGCCTTACACCAGCTCAAACCCCAGGGCTTCGAGCTCGTTCAGGTGGAACGGCGCACAGGCGAGCACTTCCTGGAGTTTGGCCAGCGCCTCGGGCAGCTTCGGCGCCTTGCATACACTCGCCCCGTCATCGGCGTCGTGCACCTGCACCACCCAGGAACCGGTCGCCTCGTCGCCCACATGAAACACCGCACCGTGCAGGTAATTACCGGGCAGTCCCGGGTGCGGTCCGGCCCCGGGCACCAAGAAGAGCGTGTGCAGGGGATCGTGGACCGCCGCTACGCCGTGCTTGGCCCGATGGTGGATGGCCTTGCCGGTGACCATCACGCGCAGTTTTTCCGCCCGCCCGCGCTGATCCAGCGGCAGGGACTGCACGTAGCGATCATAGATGCTCGCGTTGCTCTCCAAGGCGTCGTCGGTAATCTTCCCGGCGATGAAATCGTCGAGGTTGTGGGCGTGAAAAAACGGCAAGGAAGCCAGCGAACGCGCCGTGACGTGCCCGCCCTTGTGATCGGCGGACGCATAAACCTGTTGCGCGGCGTAGAGTCGGCGGAGTGAGTCCTGATAGGCCGGCGTGGTCGGCACGGCGCCGAGGGGGCTGTGGTCGATTTTATCGAGGACGGCGTGGTCGAATTCGGCGTTGGGGTCGGTCATGGGGTAAGATGAAGTAAAACACAGAAGACCCAGAACACACGGAAGTTTTAACAGGAGGGAACAGAGCCAATACCAGAGAAGTTGGGTTCACTCCCTCTGTTTCCTCCGTTACCTCCTGTAAGAATCTGTTCTCCGTTCTCGGTCCTCTGGCTTCAATCGCCGGAGTAGCCCGGGATTTTCGAGACGTCGACCACATCCACCTGAACGGGATCGAGGTATTCTTTCGCATACCGCTCGTAGACGCGGGAGCGGATGAAGATGTCGAACAAGTCGGGGTCAATGTGACCTTCGAGCCGCATCTTGCCGAGGATATGGAGAGATTCCGTGAGGGTTTTGCCCGGTTTGTAGGGCCGGTCGCGCGCCGTCAGTGCCTCGAAGATGTCCGCGATACCCATGATGCGGGCCGGAATGGACATCTGGTCGCGAGTCAGGCCGCGCGGGTAACCCTTGCCGTCCATCCGCTCGTGGTGGCCGCCGGCGTATTCGGGGACTTTCTGCAGGTGCCGCGGCCAAGGCAGCGCCTCGAGCATCTGGATGGTGACCTCGATGTGGTGGTTGATGATCTGCCGCTCGGCGGCCGTGAGGGTGCCGGCGCGAATCGCGAGGTTTTCCACCTCGTCTGCCGTGAGAAAATCGACCTCGTCACCGGTCGGGCTGCGCCAGCGGTATTTCTTCGCGAGGGCGCGAACGCGTTCCTGGTCTTCCGCAGTCATGTTCTCGCCGCCAATGTTGCAAAGGCGGAGAAATTCGCAGTCTTCCTGAATCTCCCACAGGCGCGCGCGGTAGGTCTGGTCCACGGTCTTGGCGTCAGCGCCCGGGGCCGCGCCGGCGCGGAGCGCCGCGAGTTCGGCGTCGCGCTTCAGGATCTCAAAGCGGGTGTCGATGAGGTGGATGCGGTCAAAGAGGGTCTGGAGCTTCCGGGCCTTGTCCACGACATGAACCGGCGTGGTGACCTTGCCGCAATCATGGAGCAGGGCGGCGATCTTGAGTTCGTAGCGGTCGGGATCGGTCAGGCGCCACGACGAAAGCGGGCCGGACTTCGCCTCATGCACGGCCTCCGCCAGCAACATCGTGAGCACGGGGACCCGGTAGCAGTGGCCGCCCGTGTAGGCCGATTTCTCGTCGATCGCCTTGTTCAGCAGGCCGACAAAGGATTCGAAAAGACTCTCCAGCTGGAGAATGAGCAGCCGGTTGGTGAGCGCGACGGCGGCTTGCGAGGCGAGCGATTCGGCCAAGCGCTGGTCGGTCTCGCTGAACGGCACGATTTCACCGGTGGCGCGGTCCCGGGCGTTGATGAGCTGGAGGACGCCGATGATTTCGTCGGTGTGGTTCTTCATCGGCACCGTGAGAAAAGACTGGGAGTGATAACCCGTGTAGCGGTCGAAGGCTTTGGTGCCGGTGAAATCGAAGCCTTGTTCCTGGTAGGCGTCGGCGATGGCAACCGTGCGGCCCTTCAGCACGGTGAAAGCCACGACCATCGAGGTGTTCTCGCGGCCCTGGGCGTCGCGCAACAAAATGGGGGCATAGGGAATCTTCACGCCCGTGGTGCCGCCCATGGCGATGCGCAGCGAATCGGTGCGGATGATCGCAAAGGTCAGGGTGTTCTTGCCGGGCTGGTGCCGGTAAAGCGTGCCGCCATCGGCGTTGGTGGTCTTTTTGACCGCGAGCAGGATGGTCTCGAGCAGCCGGTCGAGGTCCTTTTCCTGCGACAACGCCACGCCGATCTGGTTGAGCTCCGCCAGACGCCGGACGAGGTCATCGGAGGATTCTTGCCTGGACGTGCTCACCATCCGTGCAGCCTAAACCAACCTCGGGCGCCGATTCAATCTCCGCTTACAGCCGGTTGCGCTTCAGTTCCCGCAACCGGTAAAACGTGCCGCGCCACGTGATGCCCCCGGTCCAATGCGTCACGGCCATCGAACGCAGCAGGATATAGCTGAACACCGCCATGCCCAGCGGTAGGAACAACCCGTGCCACCACCGGCCTCCGGCGAAGCGCGGCTGGTCGCAACCCACCGCGAGCATGAGCAGGACCGCGCCAGCGTAACACCACCAAGCCGGACCCGTTGCCACAAACAGCGCGACCACCGGCCAGAAATAGCCGAGCAACAATGTGAACGCCCCAAGCGGCGGCACCCAGAAGCGGTAATCCGCGCCGGCGTAGGCGTTTTTCGTCAACCCGCGGATCATCTCACCGACCGTAGCATACCACGAGACCGAGAGTGCCCCGGCTCCGAGCACAAATTCGCTGAAGCCCCCCGCCTTCATGAGCTTGCCCAGCTTGATGTCGTCGTCCGGCCGGAGGCGCAACGGCTCGTGGCCGCCCATTTTCAGATAGGTTGAGGTGCGCACGAGATTGAAGGCTCCCACCCCGCCGTGGGCCGGGCTGCGCGGATCGGGAATCCGCCACGGCCGGATGCCGACGGTGAAAGCCACGCTGAAGGCGTTCACGCAGATGCCGAGCCAGTGCCCGTGCGCGCTGAGCTGGGGCACGGCGGCGAGGTGGTCGAGGGTCTGGGCCCGGGCGTAGGCGATGGCGCGCCGCAACACGCCCGGTTGGAAATGGATGTCGGCATCGGTGAACAAAATCCATTCACCGGTCGCGCGGGCCGCGCCGAGGTGCAACGCGTGGTTCTTGCCGATCCAGCCGTCCGGCAGCGCGCGGACATGCTCCACCTGCAGCCGCGGATTTGCGGCGGCCAGGCGGTCGAGCAGCGCTCCGGTGTCGTCCTCCGAGCGGTCGTCGACCGCAATGATTTCCAGGTCGGGGTAGTCCAGCGCCAGTATGGTCGGCACGGCAGCCCCGATGGTCGCACCTTCGTTGCGTGCGGCGAAGACGACCGACACGCGCGGCCAGGCCGCGGGGGCCGGGGCCGAGAGCGTGGCGAGCCGCTTCAACCGGCGGTTGCCGCGCATGACTTCTTGGGCGACGAGGAGCCAAGCGAGGAGGAGGAGCGCGGCGGCGGCGAGGAAAAGAGTCATGGGTGGAGTGGCGGATTCGAAGAAAGCCCGTCCGGCGGCCAGGCTCCACCTAAATCATGTCGGTTGATCCCACCCTCCGACAACTCACATCGGAGGATTGGTGCCGCCCAAGCCCGCACGCTCGATCTTCACCCGGCGGGCCCGCTCGGTATTGGCCTCGGTCACGTGCACCCGGTATTCGCCGACCGTGAGCTTGTCGTCGCGCTTGGGCACATGGCCAAAGTGGCGCTGCGTCCAGGTGGCGACCGTTTCGCGGGGGGTCCATTCGAGCGGCCAGCCGGTCTCGGCCTGTAACTCGCGCATGGTGAGCGAACCGCTGACGGTGATGGCGTGGGCGGTGCGTTCATAAATCGGGCCGCTCTCGATGTCGGTCTCGTCGCGGATATCGCCGACAATCTCCTCCAGCACGTCCTCGAAGGTCACAAGGCCGGCGAGCGCCTTCTTGTCGTCGAGCACCACCGCGAGGTGGCTGCGCGCGGTGCGGAAGCGCTCGATCATGGTGTGGATCGGCGTGGTGAGCTCGAACGCCAGCGCGGGCCGCAGCAGCGGCTCGAACGAAGCCTCGGGCCCGAGGGCCTGGATCTGCCAGAGCCACTCGCGGATGAGGAGCAGGCCCACGACCCGGTCGAGTGAGCCGGAGCAGACCGGGTAGCGGCTGTGGCCGTTGATCTGGGCGATGCGCAGGTTGTCGGCCATGGGGCGGTCGGACCAGAGCGCCACGACCTGGTCGCGCGGCCGCATGATCTGCTGCGCGGTGGTCTGCCGGACGCGCAGCGATTGCACCATGAGCTTGTTGATGAGGGCGTCGCCGGGGTGCGAGTGCCGGGCGTGGCTGAAAACGTATTCCAACTCCTCCGGCCCGAGCGCATGGTCGTTGGCCCCGGCCGGATCCACGCCGATCATCCGGAGCAGGAGATTGGCGCAGACGTTGAGCAACCGGATGAACGGATAAAAGCAGTAATAAAACCCGACCAGCGGGGCGGAGACCCAGAGCGATACGCCCGGCGCCCGCTGGATCGCGATCGCCTTCGGCCCCAGTTCACCAAAGACAATGTGCACAAAGGTGATGATCGTAAACGCCACCGCGAAGGAGATGGAAGACACCATGGACGGATCGATCACTCCGAGTCGGGCCAGATAAGGGGCCAGCCGGTCGGCGAGGATCGGTTCGCCCACCCAGCCCAGGCCGAGACTGGCGAGCGTGATCCCCAACTGCGTCGCCGAGATCATGGCGCCGAGATGCCCGTTGGCCCACAGCGCCCACTTCACCCGCCAGCCGCCGGTCTTCAGCATGGGCCGGAGCTGGCTGGTCCGGACCTTCACCAGGGCGAACTCGGCCGCCACGAAAAAGCCATTGGCGACCACGATCGCGAAGATCAGGAGAGCCTCTAAAGTAATACCAAGAAATTCGTGCATGGCGTGACGGCCGGCGAACCTACGACCCCCCGCCCGCCGGGCAAATCATTTGGCCCGGCCCGGGATTAACCCTTAACAGACCAAGCGCTTAGGCCGATCACACCTTCGGGCCGGTGTCGGCCAGAAACGCGGCGGCTTTCTTGTCGTCAAACTCACCTTCCCAGCGGGCGACGACCACGCTGGCCAGGCAGTTGCCCAGCACGTTCACCGAGGTGCGGGCCATGTCGAGCAGCGCATCCACCCCGAGGATAAGAAAGGCGCCGGCCAGCGGAAGCTTGAAGGACTCCAAGGCCGCCACCAGCACGACAAACGACGCGCGCGGCACCGCGGCGACGCCCTTGGAGGTCAGCATGAGCACGAGCATCATGGTGATCTGCTCGCCGATGCCGAAATGAATTCCGGTGGTGGTCTCGGCGGCTTGCGCCACAAACACCGACGCCACGGCGAGGTGCAGCGTGGAGCCATCGAGATTAAAGGAATAACCGAACGGCAGGACGAAGCCCACGATGCCGCGCGGCACGCCGACTTTCTCCATGTTCTCAAACGCCTTGGGCAGCGCCGCCTCGCTGTTGGCGGTGGCGAAGGCGAGCGTGAACGGCTCGCGCACGGCCTTGACGAAGGGCTTGAGCGGCACCTTGGCGATCCAGATCACCAAACCAAAAACAATGACCACGAAAATCACCAGCGCGCTGTAGAGGGTGAAAATCAACTTGCCCAGCGCGACCAGGGAACCGAGTCCCTGGTGCCCGACGGTGACGGCAATCGCCGCCCCCACGCCAAAGGGGGCGAACTTCATGATGAGGCCGGCAAACTTGAACATCACCTGCGTGAGACTGGCGCAGAAATCAAAGACCGGCTTCCCGGCATCCCCGGCGGCGATGACCGCCATCGCAAAGATCACGGCGAAGATCACGACCTGCAGGACATCGTTGCGCGCCATGGCGTCGATGATGCTCACCGGGAACATGTGCAGGATGATTTCCACGAGGGTCTGGGGCTTGGCCAAGCCGACGGTGGACTGGGCGCTGTCGGTAATCAGTTTTACACCCGCGCCCGGCTGGGCAAGGTTGACCACCAGCAACCCGAAGAAAAGCGCGAGGGTGGTGACAATCTCGAAGTAAAGCAGCGCCTTGCCGCCGATGCGGAGCGATTTCTTCATGTCCCCCGCTCCGGCAAAGCCCTGCACGACACTCGCGAAGATCAGTGGCGCGATCATCACCTTGATCAGGTGGAGGAACACGTCGCGGACCAACGTCATCCACTTGTCCCAGCCGGCGCGGCCCTCCGGGGTCAGGCCGCTCATCCACCAGCCGAGCAGCACGCCCACGACGAGGCCGAGCATGATCTGTTGGGTGAGGGAGAACTGATACCACTTGCGCGGCGTGGCGGCCTCGGCGGGAGCGGACATATTGGGGTGCCGGGAATCTACGGGCCGGGTCGCGCGTGGCGAGTGAAAGTTGCACTGTCATCCGCAACCCTGATCGCGGGGCTCTGGCCCATTGCCCGCCTTCGCCAAGGCTATGGCGCGGCCGTCTTCGCACAATGTCGATTCCGAACCGGGCGTTACCGGTGGCTCGCCGAGTCGTAGCTCCACCATGAGCGAAGACTGGTGGGCCCACCGGGATTGATTCGCTCCGCTCAGGGCTGCGCCCTCGACCTCCGGTCGATCCTTCTCCGCTTCGCTCCGTCGAACCGAGGTGTCTGATGTCGGCCGGTGGCCTCGGAACTCATCCCTTTAGTTCCCGAACTCGTCTGCGTAAGTTGGCCTGCCATCCGTAGCCTTAACCGCCATCAAGATGAAATGCCCTCCTTCGCCAAGACTAGGCTCTTCATCAAAGAATGGGGACATGGGGCTTTGGACGAGCCACCATGTCCCCTGTGACTATCATTCTAACGCTCCCAGGATACCGCATCATCCGCTGGGAGAGCAATCATAGGATGCGGGTCTACGTCGAGGCGCTGGA